>JABXKX010000394.1 GCA_013619035.1 Peptostreptococcaceae bacterium | reverse complement strand
TTCTAATTTTGAACGTATCATTCACAATCACGAGTTGGAAGTTATTTCACAAAAGCAAAATAATATTTTCATTCAACATTATTCGACCTCGTCAAAACTTAGATGTGTCAATAAAATGGGGAACTCGTGGGGATTTAGAACGGGCAGAAGATTAAGATTCATCAATACACCATATGCTCACTCGCCAGGTAGTTTTATGAGTTATGACGAAGAGACTAAAACACTTTTTAGCTCTGATATATTTGGTTCTTATGGCACTGAGTGGGAGTTGTATATAGAGATTACTGAGACCTGTAAAACATGTACAACTCATGACAACTGTCCTTTAGATCATAAGGTCTGTTTCTTACCAGGTTTCATCAAATTTCATCAGGTGATTATGACTTCAAAAGCAGCTCTGAAATTTGCACTTGATCAAATAATTGATCTTGATATTGAACTAATCGCACCACAACACGGCAGTTTAATAAAGGGAAAAGAATCGATTCAATTCATCAAAGAGAAACTTTATGAGATTGAAGATGTGGGCATTGATGCTATAAGCAATAAAGGAGTTCATCACATATGGTAAATATGATTGAAAATGTAATTGATACGCTTAATCTTAAAGACAACAGTGAAAAAATTGATCAATTCACAAAAATGAGTCTTGAAGCTATTGCCACTTCAGAAGACAATATCATCATGAACGATTTAATGTTAGACATCATCCATAAAAATTCAATTCTAAATAAACAACTTATAGTTCAGCTTGAAGAAATCAAACGGTTATCTGTTACAGATCAACTGACAGGTATCTTTAATCGTCGTAAATTTCTTGAAGTTCTGGATAAAGAAATAAATCGATTTATCCATTACAATCACCCCTTTACTCTTATTATGTTTGATATTGATCACTTCAAAAATGTTAATGATACATATGGACATGATATTGGAGATTTTGTCCTAAAAGAGCTTACTTCGCTGGTTAAAAAAAGACTTCGTGCTTCTGATACCTTCTCTAGATGGGGTGGTGAAGAATTTATGATTCTTGCTGCTGAAACTGATTCTGAAAATGGTGAAGGAATTGCTGAGAATATCAGAATGATTATTGAAGAAAATGATTTTTCACCAGTCCCTCAAGTCACTTGTAGTTTTGGTGTCATTACATGTCACGACAAATCATTGTGTGATGTCACAAACCTTTCTAAAAATGTAGATGAAGCGCTTTATAAAGCCAAAGATTCCGGTAGAAATCGTGTTGTTGTTTATGAGAGCTAAAACTAAAATCATATTAAAGACCGACAATACACTCAAAAAAACATGCCAATCAAATTTTAATTGATTGGCATGTTTTTAGTTTTATTGTTTATTTCAATTTAAAAAGATTCTCTTCCTCAATAGATCAAAAGGTCTACATAGTTATTTGCTCTTGTTTTCTAAAAAATCTATTCTTTCTTTAAATTGAGGTAAATATTCTTTGTGTGCAATTAACATTTCATCTAAAAGTGTTTGTGCTATTTGCCCACTTGGTACTAATGGGTTAATTGTAAACGCTTGTAATGCAGCACTATAATCACCTGTTACGGCAGCTTTAATAGTTGTTAACTCCATGTCTTTCATGTGCTGTAACAACCCTCTACTTGATGTGTCAAAAGTACCCCATGAAATTGGAACTGGTCCATTAGAAGTAATTATAGAACTCACTTCAACCACTACATCATCTGGTAAGTCAGAAATAGCACCATCGTTTCTTGTACTAACTACCATATGACTACGCTTGTCATTATATATTGAAGAGATTAGTTCACATGCAGCATCTGAGTAGTAAGCTCCCCCACGTTTTGCAAGTTGCGGTGGTTTGATTGATAATTCAGGATCCTTGTAAAGCTCAAATAATTCTTTCTCTACACTTTTTACAACTTCTGCTCGAGATTCACCTTTCTCATATGCTTCTATTTCTTCTTTTAACATATCGTCGGTAAGATAGTAATATCTATGGTACATACATGGAATAATGCCTAGATTACGAACTTGTTCAGGTAAGAATCCGATATTAGGAATATTTTGAACCCCAGAATTTTGTCCAGCATCTTCTTTAGTACTATCACTTGGATTTGCCTGACTCATTATTTTTTCTAGAGCTTTCCCAAGTCCATCTGGTGTTGAATATGCAAGTTCGATTACTTCTTTAGTTTTTTCTTTTCCTGATTTATCCCATACACGATGCCAATGGAAATGATTTAATCCTCCAAAGCGGAAAAATAAGTCTTCTTCCTTTACTTCTAAAGCACCTGCAGCAATTTTATTACACATAATCGGAACATTACATAAACCAACTACTTTATCCCAATTTCCATAACGTTTTACTGCTTCTGTCACCATTCCTGATGGATTGGTAAAGTTAACTAACCATGCTTCTGGACAAAGTTCCTTCATTTCCTCAACAATATCTAATATAACGGGGATCGTACGAAAAGCCTTAAACATGCCTCCTGCACCATTGGTTTCTTGTCCCATAATGCCATGAGATAACGGAATTCTTTCATCTTTAATACGAGCATCTAACAAACCTACTCTAAGTTGAGTTGAAACAAAATCTGCATCCTTTAATGCTTCTCTACGATCTAATGTTAAACGAATTTCCCAATCCAATCCTGCAGCTTTAACCATTCTCTTTGCTAAAGCACCAACAATTTCTAGTTTCTCCGATCCAGCTTCAATATCTACCAACCAAAGTTCTTTGATTGCCAATTCATCTTGTCTTTTTATAAAGCCTTCAATTAATTCTGGTGTGTAACTTGATCCACCACCTATAGTAACAATTTTCAATTTCTTTTTCATGTTATTTCCTCCATTTGATAATCATTATAATTTAAACCACAAATCATTAATATATACTTAAAGGGTGTAGTCACAAAGAGAATCGGTTAGTCACATGTTCCATCTAAAAAACAATGTGTTTTTAACAACAAGAAACCCCCTTAATCGTTTAAGGAGGTTTCACTATATTTAGTAATTTTCATTATTTTATTTCTTTAAAATGGTTAATTTAGCCAAGGATTCAACTATATATATCGCTGGAATTTGAGACGTTATATCTACTTTCCCCCATGAATTTTCATATGCTAATTCTCTTTGAATATAATACGAAATATTATAATCCGACATCTTAGCTAAAGTACTATTTTTACTATTAGTAATTGAAACTACAGTCGCTTTACTTCTTTTCATAATCTCGGAATTATGAACTAACATTTCAATTTCACCTTCGACAGACAAAGTAATTATTATGGTTTCGCTTGGCACTTCGAGAGTGATTGGAAACATCGGATTACTAACTCCAGTTGAAAATATCCCAACATTACAGAAATACCGGCTAGCATAATCAGCAATTATTCCAGAATTACCTACGCCTAAAAAAATTACATGTCTCTTCGATGCTATAATAGATGCAATTTTGTCCAGTTGGTTTTGAAAAGCCTCTGTATTGGCTCTTTGTAAAAAATCCAAAACAATGGAAGAATCGTAACCTTTTTTCTTATTCACATCATTCTCTGCTTCAAGTTTGTATTTCACTTTAAATTCTGTAAATCCATCACAATTTAATTTTTTGCAAAATCTAGTAATAGTAGTTGTTGAAACATGAGCTTCATTAGCCATTTCTCTTATGGTCATATAAGTAATTTTTTCGCTATTCTTTATTATATAATTATAAATATCATAATCTAAATCACTAAAATGACTTAAAGATTCTTTAGAAAACAAACCCATCTGTATCACCGCCTTCACAACATTATAAAATATATAATCTTAAAAGACAAGAAACCATTAATTAGGATTCCTGGGTCTGTCTCTATTTATGCCTATTACAATCCCCTCTTCTATAGAGAGAAATGGCCCACCTTCAGAATAAACATATAAAATCCCATATTCTAGTAAGATAGGATTTTAATCAAAGTATACTCAATATCACTTAATTATGTTTATATGTTTCCAACTTCAGCTTGTTCAAGATGATAATCCTATTGCCTTTAATATCTAACAAACCTTCTTTTTTGAATTTATTTAAGCCTCTGCTAATAGTAACTCTAGAACATCCTAACAAATCTGCAATGTCCTGCTGTTTCAGATAAAAATATTCCACATATCCATCAATTATCTTACCTTCTTGCTCAGCCATTCTTAGTATGATACTTGCTATTTTACCAGCTGAATCTTCAAAAACATTGTCAGTCAATTGAGCACTGGTTATTTGATACTTCCGTATAATGCTTTTTATTATATTAGGATATATCTCTGTATTTTTCTCTAACATTTCATCCATTACTTCTTTTGAAAGATCTTGAATCACAGTATCCTCAATTGCGCATACGTCATAAGAGTGATTTTCTAATACAAATAAATCAATCTCACCAATCCAATCACCTTTACTCAATATATATAGAATTTTTTCACAACCATCACTATTTATTGTTGATACCTTCACCCTACCTTTTGTAACCAATATCAAACATTTACCCTTTTTAAAATTGATCAATTTGCCTTTTTCAATAAACTTTTCAATACCAACTTGCAAAAAATTATCTAAATTAAATTGCCTCACGACTTTATATTCATTAATTAATTCATTATGCCAATACATTATTCATCACCTCTTAGTTAACAATTATTATATCGTATATAGTAATAATAATCTCACAAATGTATATTAAAATTAGCAATTCTGAATATCTTCAGGTCTTACCATGTCATAACCATTTCCACAGCAAAAATAATGAGCAACTATTTTTT
>JABXKX010000185.1 GCA_013619035.1 Peptostreptococcaceae bacterium | reverse complement strand
AGTCTATCTTATCTATTTCATGGCATGTGTTTTCTATACTTAAAACAGCCTTGCTTTCAACTGATTCCAAAGACACTTTTATGTGTCCATTTTCTGTTGTATATCGATTGGCATTGGACAACATGTTATCAACGATCTGCTCAATTCTAACAGCGTCTCCACTAATAAAGATATCTGATGTTATAGCTGTCTCCACATGTAATCCCTTTGATTTCATTAGATTAGTGTATTTATCCAATGAATTCAAAACCGTATTTGAAAAATCAACATCTGAGATATCCAATTTAAAATCTCTTTTGTCTAGTTTTGCTAATAAAACAATATCTTCTACTAGATTGTTTAAACGATCTGATTCATCAAGAACATAGTTTAAATAGTCTTGTTTCTCTTCTTCTGTTTCATAGTAATTTAGTTTTATACTTTCTGTATACCCTTTGATAATTCCAATAGGCGACTTAAATTCGTGAGCAATACTGGCTAAAAATTGTCTTTGGCTTATCATATCATTTTTTAAAAGGTTATTTGCCTGATACAATTCTTGGATCTTTTGATCTAACACTTTTGAAATACTAGAAATACTATGTGCCAGTTGACCAATTTCATCTTTAGAATCGTAATTGAGTGATACATTAAAATCTAGATTGGCAATCTTTGCAGTCTGATTATTGATATCAATAATCGGTTCAACAATTTTTTTTGATAAAATATACGAGACAATCAGTATCAAGACAATCATGATGCAACCTGTTATCAGAAAGAATTTATTAGCGATATCTGCATTACGTCTAATTTCATCTAGTTGAACAGAAATAACCAAAGTCCTATCTGGGATCAAATGCCTGATGATGATAATTTGATCTTGCTCCTTCTTAGGATGTTTCAAAACCAAGTATTTATATTTTTTAGTTGTTATTTCTTCCTTATAATCTGATATGATATCAAATTGATGTTTGGCTAAAGCCATCTTATTATTCTCATCAAACTCTGGTACAGACGATAACCTGATAACACCTTCAGAATCAACAATAACGTACTTGTAACCATTTATATTATTATGTTCTTTTAATGTGTTCAGAAGGTTCTTAGGATCGTTATGATAAACTTCATTGATCTCAGTAGCTTCTTCTATAAAATCCTCTTTTAAAGTGTAGATAAAAAAGTCTTCCAAAAAGAATACATTCAGTAAAAGCAGCACAATCATAAATCCAAGAATCAGCGAAAATACCACCATAACTAGTTTTTTCTTAATCGATAAATCTCTCATTGTTGACTCCTATAGAAGTATCCTTTACCTCTTGCTGTTTTTATACATTCTCCACGAACGCCAATTTTTGATCTCAAACTTTTGATGTGTGTATCAAGTGTTCTAGGATCTCCCACATAATTAAATCCCCAGACTTTATTTAAAAGTGTCTCTCTTAATATGACTTGATCTTTATTCATAACAAGTACTTTAAATAAAGCAAATTCCTTTTGTGTAAGAATACATGTCTCCTCATTGGCACGCACTTCATTGTTTGATTCATTAAATATCAAACCGTCGACAGTCAGGCTTTCATTTTCTTGAATCTGCTTTCGCCTTAAAAGAGCTGCGACGCGAGCAATCAATTTTTCATTGCTAAATGGTTTTGCAATATAATCATCAGCACCTACTTCTAGTCCTTCAACTTCATTTTCAAGATCCCCTAAAGCCGTTAACATCAAGATCGGTACTGTGGTAATTTCCCTTAAAGCTGCACAGGTTTCAATGCCATTCATAATAGGCATCATGATATCTAAAATGACCAAATCTGTATCAGGATGGTCTGAATACATGTCCAATAATTCTTCACCATTTGAAGCGGTGTATATTTGATAGCCTTGATTTCTAAGAAAAAGTTCTAATAAACGTCTGTATTTTATTTCATCATCTGCATAAAGTATCTTAGCCATAAAGCTCTCCTTTATTCCAATTTATAAGTTGTAATCATTTGTCCTGTAGAACTATCAATCATTTGAACTATGATTTCATTATCTTTAATTTCTACATTTAAAAACCCAGGTGAAGACAAATACTCTCCATCTATATACCCATATTCCTCTAGAATATGATCGATATTTTGTCTCTCTCCTAATGACGGCTGAGGTACCAATTGATAAGTTATCCCATCCAAAACCTCACGTGCATAAAAGTGATCATGTCCATGGAAAACAATATCAACATCGTAATCAACTAACAACGAATGGATCGGTTTTGAAAACTCAACCCTGTTCTCTTGAAAGCCATCACTACCCTCTGGATTTAATCCACCCCATTCATAATAATGAGCCGCTTCAGAACCACCTCGATTGGCCTCTCCAATACCTCCGACTAAATGATGTACGAAGATAAACCGATGTTCTTTATCACTGTTTTTTAATGTTTCTTCCAACCATTCATACTGTTGTTCTCCTAATGTAAATCCCCAGTTATCATCTTTTGATTTTTCTGTAGTTGCTGTATAAGGATTTAAGATGATGAAAAGAGCATCACCCCAAGTATAACTATATATCATATCCGATAAGCCATCAAAGTTTTCCTCTATAGTTGGCAAATAAGTTCTTAAAATTGTTCTGAGTTTGTTTTTAAATCTGTTTTTTCATTCCAACCAGCTTCACCATCATGATTGCCTAAAACCATATAAAAAGGTATAACTCCTCCAATATCATCCCAGAAGGATCGGATTACTCAATATCTTAATTCTAATGACTCTAAACTTAAATGAAGTTTTTCAGACATGGAAACATCACCTAAATCTATTATAAACGATGGACTTAATTCTTTCATATAATTTAATGCAGATTTATAAACCTCTACACTGCTTTTCGTATCAAAGTGCGGATCTGCTTCCACTATAAAATTATAATTAGCTTGTATGTCAAAAATCTACATCAATCTCCTCTGTTGATTCAAACTTATTATTCTCAGATGTCTTGTAAAACAACTGATACTGCATATGGTCCTGACCTATCATACCAATCAATTTATCTCGGATAACCCCTTTAGAAGATGTTCTTATTATAGGAGTAGTCATTTCTTCATCACCCACCATATATTTGAAGTAGTATTGAGTGTTTGTTTCAAGATAAACACTTACGATGATCTGATTGTCTGTAACCGCTTCAACCATAGGAATATTTAAAATAGATTCATGATAATCAATAGGTTCATAAACACCATCCTTTCAAGGGACATCCTTTACCTTTGTATTTTGACGTTGTTCGATTCGTCTTCTGGTATCACCTCCATATTTTTCAAAAGCTAATGAGTCATCAGTAGAGATCAACTCTTTGATAACTCCAGAAATATCTACTTGATAACTGTTCACAATACCAGTACTATCACACCCGTCTACAGGCATAGCCATTCTTCTGTAATCTACTTGTACAAATGAATTTTCTACAGTAACTTCTAAATATCCTGAGTTCATCTGGACAGTTTCACCATAGTAACTTTGATTAGTTTCTCTATCTGGAACAGTCTCAGCGGGTTTAGGCAAGGTTTGATAAATAATGCCATCTATAGTTTCTCTGGCATAGATATGATCATGTCCTTGGAAAAAGATTGTCACATTATTTTTAACCAGTAAATCATGTACTGGCATTGTCATATTAGGTCTATTGGCTGAAAATATATCTTGACCTTTCTTATCTAGGCCTCCCCATTCATAAAGGTTTACAATTTCATTTGACCCTCTAAAATTACCTATCATATGATGGGAAAATACAAATTTATAAGCAGAATCACTCTCACTTAAGGTTTCTTCAAGCCAATTGTACTGATCATCTCCCAACGTCCAAAGCCAGTCATCACCTTCAGGTTTTTCTATAGTGTATCTATAAGGATCAATCATAACAAATAAGGCATCTCCCCATGTATACGCATAATAATTCTCAGGCATACCCACATAAGGTTCTATTTCAGTATTTCCTGTGTAGAATTCATTTGGGATAGGATTAGGGAAATACTGCTTTCTGGATTTAGTCGCATAAATAGGCAAATTATCTTCACTACCATCCATTAAATAACCATATTCACCTTCATGATTGCCTATAACAAGAAATAACGGTACAGACCTTGTCAGTACATCAAAGTATTCTAAATGTTCATAATAACGATTATTGACCTCATCATAAGTACTTTCAGGGAAATTATCATTGATAAAAGTATCACCTAAGTCTATAAGAAAATCTGGTTCAAAGGCTTTCATTTTCATTAAGTCATCCAAATAAACCTCTTTATCTGCTTTTGTATTAAAGTGACTATCCGATTGAATCACAAAACTAAAAGACTCCCCTTCTGACTTAGCTGTAGAAAAAGAATTCACCTTATTCACTTCTTGAAAGTTATCATAAATAAGCACTACCTGATACTCATATGATTTGTCCTTTATTAAATTAAACAATTCAATGTTACCAGGTGAATCTTTTGAGGCAGCAAACAAAGTCGACTCATATAGTTGACTTGTACCACTCTCTTTATAAGATATTTTTATCTGACAATCATTTTTAGGTGTAACTCTTATTGTAATACTGTTATCTGTTGGACGTCCTAATACAATGTAGGCATTAAATACATCACTTGATACCACATCAATCACTTTTACCTCTTCTGTACCAATAGCCGCTGTACATGAGACTAAAAGTAAAATCCCAATGAATAAAACCCGACTTATCACTTTCATTTTTACCTCCATCATATTTAACACAGACCTTATAAAGCCATATTTCTCATCAATCATTCACTATATACTAC
>JABXKX010000325.1 GCA_013619035.1 Peptostreptococcaceae bacterium | reverse complement strand
GTATCGTTTTATTAACAATCATTATAAAAATAATTAAAATGAAACGATTTGCTAAAAAACTGAATAGTGATTAGAGATAATCTAATCGTCTAACACTACCTCTGAGCAGCGGTCCACCAATATAGCGAGAGTATGAATTTATTTTCGAACTAGTAGAAAAAGATTACTCGGGCATAAATAATGTTTTAAACTTATGAACATACTCGTCTCACAAGCCGAGTCACCACGACATCTCAGATGAGCTTCGGTAAGACGAAAGATTTTAAGAAAGGAATTAATAACTATGAAAATAAGACAGAATAACCGTGAACTAACAATATCTGAAATATGTGATTCATTAATAGAAGATGCTCAAGCAATATTTGTTAATCAAACAGAGTTTTCTAAGACAATAACTCTAAATTTGAGTGAATACACTGGTTTAATTACCGATGATGAAATTACAAGAAAAATAAATGAGGAAATAATGGATAACCTAATCTCTCAACAAATTCGCTTATATGAAGACGTCTGTGATGAGAATGGAATCATAACAAGTTCTAAAGAACAATTTTCACCCATATTTGAAAATGTTACACTTGAATCTGGCAATAACAAGACTAACATAAACTTATCATTTAACAAAGCTATGTTAGACTTGCTAACCTAAAAAAGAGTTTGTTTGAAACTAGAAATATTAGCGTGTGGTGGAAAGGTTAGACACATTGACTATTGTTACTCAAATTCAAATAAACAAGACTTAAAATACTATTATGTAAATGGAATAAAGAAATAATGATATAGAAATGAGATGAAAAACAGATGACTTCATCTAATACTGCATCTGAGTTTCCGTTAGACGACATTTTAAAAATAGTGCGTGGAGGATAATTAATGAAAAGAAAAACTGTCATTATAAACATATTGTTATTATTTGCTTTTCTGGTTCTTATAATTACTGATCAAATTTTATATACGTACTATTCTTCAAAAGCTAAAGAAACATTTTATTTTAAACCGTCATATCTACATATAATAGGTAACATGATAATATATGCGAGTTTTAGTTTTGGATTATGTATAAAATCAAAATACGAAAACTTTAAAGACTTCAGTATGAAAAGCAAATTTGATTTAAAATGGTTGATTGTTAGAGTAATACCATTAATTATCTTATTGTATGTTTTCAGTCCAATAGGGTATTTTTCTTTAGTTCCTTTAATTCCTTTAAAAGGACAAATATTTCTGTCATATTCAGCAATAATAAATCGAAAATTAGCTCAAGGATTGTTAAGTGTTGCTATAGGTTATACATTAGCAAATTCTTTTAAAAAAGTTAATCCGTAATCAAAGTTGAACACCAAAGGACATCATCTAACACTACATTTGATCAAAGGTCGACGGAATGATTTTGTTGTGAGTGTATATTGAAGGGGAGAATGAACATGTTTTTTCTGTTCTGGACACACTCGTCTCGCTAGATGTGTCACTTAAACACAGTTTAGTCTGCAATTGAATCTTACTAATACGTATCTAGAGATTTGATTTAGATCCAAGATTGTACTCATGTATTATTTGCGATTAACAAGACTAAAAGACACTAATTATATAGTGTCTTTTAGATTAATGCCATATTTCAATGTATTATCTTTTGATTAGAAAATCTATAAACCTCTGGCAACCTCATAGGCATCCCATACAGCATTCATGATATTCCTTACTTGACGGGAATCACCAATGTTGAAAACAGGAACAGTAAGACCTACAAGTTCATCTTGAAGTTGTGTATTGCTACGGAATCCAACTGCAGTAATCACAGAATCAGCATGAAGCTCTTTAATACCTTCTTCGTTTTCCACTGTAACAGATGCGTCATTGACCTGAGTGACTTTAGTGCCAAGATGGATATCTATGTTGTTGTATGCCAAAAGATCCTTCAGCATATCGTAATTCATAAATGGCATACCATGTGGACCACCTAGTATTTCAGGAAGCATTTCTACAATCGAAACCTCTTTACCTTGTTGTGCCAACCATAGAGCCGTTTCGCCACCTACAAGACCGCCACCTATGACTACAACCTGTTTACCGACCTTTTCTTTACCCAGCAGTACATCTGTTGCTGTACAAATATGGTTTTTGTCACCGAAATTTGGTTTGATCGGATTAGAACCTGTGGCAGTAATGACTATATCACAAGCTGTGTTTTCAATATATGAAAGATTTGCTTGTGTATTAAACTTAATTTCTACACCAAGCTTTGAGAGTTGTGTTTCGTACCATTTAATCAGTGCGTAATCATCGCTCTTGAATTCTGGTGCACCACCTGCGACTATGTTACCGCCTAACTGGTTTGAAGCCTCTACGACTGTGACTTTGTGACCACGTATAGCACAAACTCTTGCACTTTCAAGACCAGCAACACCACCACCAATGATCATGATTTTTTTCTTTATAGCAGCTGGAACGAGACCATACTTTGTTTCGCGCCCACAAGCAGGATTTACGGCACATGATAGTGGCAAACCGTGAGCGATTCTGCCCATACAGCCATCATGACAAGACAAACATGGACGGATGTCTTCAAGGTGATTGCTTTTAATCTTTTCAACTAAGAATGCATCAGCCAGTAGTGGTCTACCATAAGCTACTATATCACAGCAGTCTTCTAGTGCTGCTTCAGCCATATCGGGGTCTTCCATACGACCTGATATGATAACTGGAACACTAACAGCTTCCTTTACCATACGACCGAATTCGCGGTACATACCTTTTTCAAAATACATCGGTGGATGGTTCCAGTACCACGAGTCGTAAGTACCTGCATCTACGTTTAAGAGATCGTAGCCTGCTTCTTCCAGAATCTTTGCAGCTTCCAGGCCTTCAGTGTAATCTTTGCCGACTTCTTCGAAGGTTTCACCAGGTAGAGCGCCTTGACGTAAATTCTTCATAAAACTCTTAACACTATAACGTAAAGAAACTGGGAAGTCAGGACCACATACAGCTTTGATTCCTTTTACGATATCGGTTGCCACTTTTAATCTAGCTCTCAAGTCACCTCCGAATTCATCTGTACGTTTGTTGAAGATGGATAGTGCAAATTGATCCAATAGATAACCTTCGTGAACAGCGTGGATTTCTACTCCATCAAACCCGCACTGCTTTGCAACTGCAGCACTTTTGATAAAGTCCTGAATTAGTTTTTTTACTTCTTCAATTGGCATCTCAGTATGTGTGATGCTAGGGTCAAAACGGTTGCTATTTTCAGATGGCGCAACAGCTGTTTTAATAAATGCCGGCATTGCAGAACGTCCTAAACCGCCTGTCAGTTGTAGAAATATTCTTGA
Source organism: Peptostreptococcaceae bacterium (assembly GCA_013619035.1). The sequence goes on along the minus strand of JABXKX010000325.1, from coordinate 1,462 downwards.
GTCATAGGCGTGAATTTTTTCAATCATAGGCGCTGTAGACTTGTTGAACATCAATGGATTGTAGGTAGGGCAAGGCAACGTGAAATTAGGTAACTCATCATAGTTTACAGAGCAGATGCCTGTGATGATAAGTCCGACCCCGCCTTTAGCACGTTCGATGTAATAGTCTTGCGCTTCTTCATTGAAGCCACCATTTTGATCGGAATAGCATACCAGGCCCATAGGTGCCATAGCAGTTCGGTTTTTAATTCTCATATTGCCGATAGTAATTGGTTCAAATAGTTTTACGTATTTTTGACTCATAAAATGACCTCCTTATTTCGCGTAATCGATTCGGCGAATTGGTTATGTGAAAATCATAACAGTGTGTAAACTTTTTGTCAATATTAAATATTGAAGCATCTGTCAGTTGTTTTGACAATTCTCTCAATAAAAAACAGCCTGCAAATTGCTTGCAGGCTGTTTTAGCTATATTTTGTATGCTGATAAATAGTTCTGTATCATTTTTTTTCCTAGAGGTACTATTTCATAATGTCCTTCGCTTTGGCACCAATTATAAATAACACCACGAGATATGATAAGAAGCTCTTTGCCAATCTGTTTATAAGAAACTTGGCTAGTTAACTCGTTGGCTTCCTGTGCCTTTTCAACTAAGTGTAAGAGACCTTTTGTCAGTCCACGATTCTCCATTAGGAAAAACTCATTTCCTTCAGTGATTTGAGCTTTATAGATTTGAATCAACAGATCAACGCCGTTTTGCTCTGCAAATATCAGTTGATGTGCTATATATTCTATAATCATATCATAATAAGTTTCGCTGGTTAGCTTGTGAATCACTTCACTTTCGAAATACTCATCACATTGTAAATAGAGTTCGACTACAATGCCTGATTTGCTGCCTAAATGATGATAAAAGGCGCCTGTTGAAACACCTGCAGCTTCGCAGATCTGCTGTATGGAAACTGAATCAAAACCATATTCTCGAATCAAGTCCATGGAAATATCCAATAGTTTCTCTTTTGTTTGTTTTGCCTGTAGTTGTCGATTTGTCATTTGTTTCATTATATCACCTATGCTATCTGTATTTTTGGACTAAATAAAGTATAAGATATCTGGGTGAAAAAGGCAAACCAGTAGATACGCAACTCTTGGAACATATGATTCAAATAGCAATATTTTCAACGATTTCACCAAAGTGTATGTAGTATGTTATATCTTACGATTATCAATAATGCCATACACTACACATCAAAATACAAAAGAAAATATTGGAGACGAGAAGGAGCAAATTGGCGAAGGTCATAGAGTTTTGAAAATGTGTAATAATTTTTTTAGAAATATAAATCTTTATTAAGATAGAAAAGGAAATGTAGGTTATGATATAATTAAGTCAATTGGTAATATATGTTATGAAATAAAACAGATCCGGTTTGTTCTTGCAGTAGATATAGAAGTTTAATGC
>JABXKX010000246.1 GCA_013619035.1 Peptostreptococcaceae bacterium | reverse complement strand
TTTTCAAATATAGGGGTTTTCAAGTTTAATCCAGAATAGTTTCTTTCATTAAGTATTTTAGATAGGTCAACAACATTGTCCACCATTTTTGCAAATGCTGGCTCATAAATAGCTTCTAAAGCACCTGCTGACATAAATACATTGGCGTTCAGTGCTGTATTTGTTTTATAGTATGACGTTTCATATAAGAATGTAATCGCATCATCCCAATACATCGAAGGACTGCCAATTATATATCTTTTAAATGATTTTGCTTGGTGGAATAAAGTATATAAGGCAAATAAACCACTCATTGAATCACCTGCAAGCGTGCTATCGTTTTCATCGATTGGATACAATAATTTTATGTAAGGTTTTAATTCTTGATTTATAAATTCCAGAAAATTATCAGCACCACCTGCAATCTCAGGCATATCATATGGTGTTGGTCCAAAGTCTCGATTTCTTAAGTATAGATTATCTTTTTCTTTTGGATACCCTATTCCAACAACTATCACATCGGGTATTTCTTTTCCATATTGAAGAAGTCTGACAGTGTCTGTGAATAATCCAAAGAATATATCAGCATCTAAAAGGTAAACTACAGGATAACATTTATTAACAGAGTATCCCTTTGGAAGTGAAATTGATATTCTAAAGTCGTCCTTTACAATAGAAGAAGTTATAATATGTTCTTCAGTCATTGTTATTGTTGCTTCCTTATTGTTTAATTTCAATTCAACCTCCTATTTAAGTCATGAAATATTTTTCATATTTAATCTTATGTATACCTCATTATAGTCGTAATAAAGCAGTAAAACCATCTTACTGCAAACTTCTTTATTCAGCTTAAACGATAACACTTTCTAATGCTATCCATCATGAGAAAATTCTAATCAAATCAATTGTTAAGTTAACCATACCCATAAGCTGTATGATTAACTTAACTTCTGAGAGTTTTGATTCTTTCTAACTTCTATTATTCCATCACAGTTACATAGCAAAGTACTCTTTAATTTCACACAAAAAAAACTTCCGTTCATAGTTAATTTTAAAGCATTAACTACTATCAAGGAAGATTTCTTATTTTATGCAGAATTTGTTACACTACCTTTATCATCTACAAATCGGTTATATGTTATTTGCTATTAAAAATCCACTATGGACCGCCGACATCAGATTACTAGACTCCAAACTATTTCCAAAAACATGATATCTATATTCATCACTTCTAAATTCATCAACAAGTTCCGTGTTTGGCTTAAATCCAACTGCTACAATAATTGTATCAGCAGGAATAAATTTTTCTTCACCTTCTTTGTTCATAACAATAACACCATCAGGTTTGATTTCCTTACATTCTAAACCGTAACATAATTCTAATTTTTCCTTATGCGCTTCATTTTCTAATGCTTGAAATTGAAGGTATGTTCCTACAGACCAAACGTCTTCTGCTTTTTCTATAATTACAACATCCTTGCCTTCTTGTGATAATCCGACGCCCTCTTCAAAACCAGTCAACCCACCACCGATTATTACAACTTTTTCACCTATCTTTGCATCTGATATTTCCGATACCATAAAAACATTGTCTCTATCTATTCCAGGTATTTTAGGAACCATTTCATTTGCACCGACACAAATCAATAAAACATCTGGATTAATTTTTTGTACTAAACTTCTATCGATTTTTGCATTCAAGTAAAGCTCTACATTCGAATGAGTAACCTCTTCAATTAAGTAATCTTTGTACTTTTCTAAATCCATTTTAAATTTAGGTCTAGTCGCATAATTCAATAATCCACCCAGTCTATTTGACTTTTCAAATAGTAATACCTCATGATTTCTATTTGAGGCTGTGACGGCTGCTTGCATACCGCCTGGACCACCACCAATGATCATTACCCGTTGTGATTTTTCAGATGGTTTATACATTGCAACTTCTAATTCTCTACCAAACTCTGGATTTATTGCGCACCGACTTAAAACTAAAGATGGATGTTTAATAAATGGTTCATAACGGCTACTGAGGCAATAATTGCATCGTATACAAGTTCTAATCTTATTGGTATTTCCTAATCTTGATTTTTCGGGAAAATCTGGATCAGCAGAAATTGCTCTTCCTAATGCAACAATGTCAGCTTTTCCTGATGCTAAAATTTCTTCCATCTGTTCGGGAGTATTCAATCCACCAACCGCTACAACAGGTGTTTTTACTGCTTTTTTTATCTCAGCAGCAAGATAGACATTACATCCATGTTCATGTAGTGCTGAGGGAAACATTCTAATACCAGCCAAATCATCAGCGAAATGACATGCAGATACATGGAATAGATCTACTCTTGAATCGAGCAACTTAGCAATTTCTACACCTTCTGAAATATCATATCCCCCCTCAATGAACTCATCACCACTCATTCTAAGTTCAACAGGAAAATCATGTCCACATTTTGACTTTATATCATCAATGATCATTTCAATTATTCTCACTCGGTTTTTTATACAGCCACCAAACCTATCACAACGTTTATTATGTAATGGTGAAAGAAAATTCGAAAGCAACCATCCGTGACCTGCATGAAGCATTACCATGTTAAAACCACCATATTTACAATGAAGAGCAGCATCACCGAATGCAGACACGGTTGATGCTATCATATCTTCATCCATTTCAATGATTTCAGTACCTAAAAACGTTTGATTACTAGGTCCCCAAATCTTATCTACTCCACATAAGTCAGGAGATGAGAATATCCCGCCATGATTAAGCTCTATCGATGCAATAGCACCATGACTTTTAATTGCATCAGTGACTCTAATTAAGCTAGGAATCACCTTCGGATCATACAAGGCAATACACTCTTGTGCAAGTCCCATTTTACCATCTACATAAGCTTCACCTAATGTTACTATAGCTGCTCCACCCGCTGCTCTTCTTTCATATAAAGCAATATGATTATCAGCAAGATGCAATTGTAGATTATGGTCATTTACACTTATCGGTGCTGCTTCAATCCTATTTTTTAGTGTCAAATTTCCAATTTTTATTGGACTAAACAAACAAGGATATTTACTCATTTTTCCCTCCCCATCATAATGTGATAATAGTTTAAAATATCTTTGACTTAAACGGTTTTATCTAGTTTTTCCGGATTAATTTTATTCCATATCTCAGCGTTCTTGATACCGAGTTCATCCGGCCTAAATACTGGATCTAATCCCTGTTTCTTTTGTTTCTCGTAATCTTTTAGTGCTTTGAATGCTGTTCCACTCAATAATATGATTAAAATCATATGCATCCAAGCCATAGTTCCTCCAAATACATCGACAGTGTTCCACGCTGTTTGGGACGTAAACTGAGTTCCCATAAAAGCCATAGTTAATAATACTACTTTTAATGCCACCATAGAATTATTTATTACTTTTTCACTTTTATTCTTCAAAAAGTACTTGATTGATGCTTCAGCTTGATAATAACCTCCGTACATACATGTAAATGCAAATGCAGTTAAAACGATTGCCATGATTTGATTACCAAATGGTATATACTGATCGACAGCTAGTAGTACAAAACTTGTTCCATCTTCAATACCAGGTAAATTTTCAATCAGCATTGAGCCATCAGCTCCAATCGTATTATATGAACTTGTTACTAGAATAATAAATGCTGTTGCTGTACATATTAATAGTGTATCAACATATACAGAACACGCCTGAATTAAACCCTGTTTTACTGGGTGGCTAACCTCTGCTGCAGCTGCTGCTGGAGCGCCACTACCAATACCAGCTTCATTTGAGTAAACACCTCTTCTAATTCCCCAAATCAATGCGCTACCAATTAGTCCACCATACATTGACTTTGAATTAAAAGCACTATTTATAATTAAATGAATTACTTTTGGGAAACTAGTAATGTTAGCAATAATAATAATAGTTGCAATAATGAGATATACCATGCACATAATAGGAACTATTTTTTCTGAGGCTTTTGCTATTCTTTTAACACCACCGAAAATAATCCATGCTAAAAAAACAACAATACCAATCCCTGTAATAGTACTAGGAATACCAAAAGCCGTATCAAATGTGCTTGCTATAATATTCGATTGAATTCCAGGATAACCAACTACTGCTGAGATAGCTAAAGTTAATGCCAGTATACCCCCGTAGAATTTCATGCCTAATCCTTTTTCGGCATAGTATGCAGGTCCACCTACATATGTACCATTAACTTCACCTTTATATATTTGTGCTAATGTAGACTCAACAAAGGCTGATGCCGCACCAAGAGCGGCGATTACCCACATCCAAAAAATTGCACCTGGGCCACCAAATAAAATTGCAGTTGCTGTACCGGTAACATTACCTGTGCCAACACGAACAGATATCGATAATAAAAATGCCTGTAAGGATGAAATTCCTTTTTCACTTGCTTTAGAATTTTTTAGTAACCTAATCATTTCAGGTAATGATCTAAATTGTAAAAAACCCGATTTAATTGTAAAATACGCCCCTGCTATAACCAGTAACCAGACAAGAGCATCATGCCATACTATTCCTAATAAAAAATAAATAATATTATTATAAAGTTCCACATCTTCCTCCTTAGAATTTGCATATATTGTACACTATACACTTCAAAAATTATTCGAGTCATTAAATTTCTTCTAAGACACATCAAAGCAATCCAACACTTTTTCGCCCTTTACATCTAGAAACAGAAGTCTTTAAGTCGGATTACTTCATTTACGCTTTCATAAATTTGCCATTTACACCACCTCCTTAATTGATATACAGACATCAGAATGTCTTTGTTTAATTGTTTGTTGATAAATTCAAATACTATATGAT
>JABXKX010000068.1 GCA_013619035.1 Peptostreptococcaceae bacterium | reverse complement strand
CTTCAATAACGTAACATGATAATTAAATAAACAAGTCTGGCTCTTTTCTCTCTTGAAATTCTATTTCCAATTCATTTTTATGTCGTATATAATTCATATCATCAAAATATTTTGCTTGAACCGGACATTTTTTTATACAAGCACAACACTTAATACATATACCACTTATAACAGTAACATTTTGATAATCAATTGACCCCATAGAACATTCTTCAGAACAAATTTTACAGTCTATACAACTTTCACTGGTTTTGGGTTTAATTTTCCTGAAATCTACAGTTTCATTTGCTTTGTTTCTTGGCATATAATGATCTCTATATGGTACCTCTCCCTTTATATAAAGAGGTTCATCAAATATTGGTGATCTCAGTTTTTCAATAATAACATGTGCAAAATTAATCATAATTTCGAAATCCTTTGAGTCTGGCCTAGCCTTAGCTAATATTTTCGAAAATGAGTGTTCACCTATAAACGCTGCTCCAGCTATTACATTAAACCCACAAGAATCCAATATGTCTTTTAGTTCAACAAGAGCATCATCATAGTTACGATTACCGTAAACTACAATTGGCACTGCTGTTGCACCATTAGATTCTATTGTTTTCAGATATTTGATTAATAAATTGGGAACTCGACCAGCGTAAACAGGTAGCCCTACAATAACGAGTTCGTCTTTTGAAAACCTAACTGGTTTTTCACGATTAAAAGGTAGGGTAACATCAAAACAATTTTTCAGCTTCATTTCTTCAGCGCGATTAACTATTTCATTTGCAACAGTTAAAACTACTTTCCGAGTTGTGCCAGTGGCGCTAAAGTAAAACATGCTTATATCTTGAATCATTAAACTCTCCTCCTTTATGATTTTTTGCTTTCTATAATCACGATAATATTTTAACATATAACCACATAAGTTTGTATGGGGGGGGATTTAGTATTTGGTAAATAGATTGAAGTTATATACACTAAATCATTCTGAGTGTGTTTGCCTGTACCGAACTTTCGACACCACATAAATAGCGACCTTCAAGAGTTTTCTTGAAAGTCGCTGTTTTGTTTTTTTGTAATTTTCCAATCTCTTTATTCAGAGAGAATTTCAATATATCCTTCAGTACCATTAAGCCTGATTAACTGGCCATCTTTAATTAACTTAGTTGCATCTTTTACACTTACGACTGCTGGTAGGCCGAACTCACGAGCAATTATTGCACCATGTGTCGCAAGTCCCCCTACCTCTGTAATTAGACCTTTGATTGATACAAATGCTGGGGTCCAACTAGGATCTGTGAATTCAGTTACTAGTATATCCCCTTCAGAAAGCGATGCGTCTTTTAGGCTTTTTACAATACGTGCTCGACCTTCGACTACACCAGCAGAAACAGGTAAACCTGGCAATGCATTTTCTGGAAGGTTACCAGTTTCATACTCACCTGTGATGATTTCACCATCTGAGGTCATAACTCTTGGAGGCGTTAACTTTTCGAAGTACTCATAGTCTTTTTTTCTCTTAGAAATTATATTATAGTCTAGTTTCTTACCATTAATAACTGCTTCAAGTTCATCGAAGTGTAGATAGTAGATATCTTCTAATTCATTAATAACGCCACTTTGAAGAAGATTTTTTGCTTCCTTAAGCATTGCTTCTTTATATATTAAATATCTTTTCATGTAAGAGAACTTAGGATATTCACGGTAACCTATATAATTACGAATCAAGCTAGCCATTCGTCTTATCTTTTTAGCTTTTTTCTTACCCCTAGGCAACTTCTCTACTTTACTTATTAATTCTTGTATTCTTTTTTCAGATTGAACTTTTCCTTGTTCATATTTAAGTTTAGCAGCACCGGATTCAAAGTTCTTAATATTGTTTAGAATTAAAGGAATTAATTCCATCGGTTTTTCACTCCACCGAGGAACTGTTATATCAATATCTCCTGAACAACGCATACCATATTTGGTTAAGTATCCTTTAATTGAATCACATACAAGCTCACCACCATCAAGCTTACTTATATCCTCAAAAAATGTTTTATCGCATGGATTATTAAGATAATCGATTACTTCCGGATAATTTCTTATAACATCAGATACATCCATAAGAGAAAAACCAGTATCAGTTGTAACACTATTTGGAATCGACATAATAATAGATTCTGCTGCATTCGTCTCACCTATCCATTTTTTTATTTTCTTATCAAACCACATTGCAGATAACATTGCTGCTGTAATCACACCAGCCTTTGGAGGTTGCGTCAGTTTTAATCTTCTATTATCATGATCTTGATAAATGTATTTAAAAACGTCATCACCAGACAAATTCTGGAGTTCATTTTTCATCTTTTCAATATCTTTTTCCTCTTCATTTATTAGATTGCTAACTATATCAGGATTATTTTCTTTATAAGCTTTATAAGCATTAAACATTATTGATAATGCACCACTGTTGTTTTCTAGATTAAAAACTTTTTCTTTTCCTTTTTGAAGTTCTCTTATAAGTTTCTTATTATTAACGATCTTCAAGACAGAATTTGTAATGAGAGTATCCCCAATCGCTTTCAGTAAATTTTTTGCAATCAGTCTTCCAAAAGGCGTAGCTAAATCACTAGTCATATCAAGGTAAAGTCTTCCTCCTATTTCCTGTGAAGGTGGATTACTAATTATAGATTTAAAAAAGGACATTCCAAGTGGTTTTATTGGATCAGTCATCATTTGCATATGACCTGAGGACATAAAAATTCTTTTTTCATCATTTTTTATATCAGGCAACGGATATAAAGTGGTTATTGTTCTGCTCTGAACGATATAAATTGAACCCTCTAGAATACACCACTCAATGTCTTGTGGATATGAAAAATATGTTTCGATCTTTCTACCTAATCTTTCAAGTTCTAATATTTGATCATCAGTAAGGATTTGTTTATTTTTTAGTTCCTCGCTGATTGTGATTTCTTCGGTTCCTCCATCTTGTTTCGCATAAATTCCCATGTTCTTTTTGGCTATCTCTTTATCAGTGATTTTACCATCACAAATTTTATAGCTGTCAGAATTCACAAGACCAGACACCAAGGCTTCACCAAGACCATAACTTGCATCAATTGATACTTTTTTGCGATTAGAGGTGATAGGGTCTGCAGTGAACATGACTCCTGAAGCATCTGGGACCACCATCTGTTGTACAACTACAGCTAAACAAACTTTTCTATGATCAAATCCATTTAGAGTTCGGTATATTACCGCACGGTCTGTGAAAAGAGAAGCCCAGCATTTACTTATATGCTTTAAGATATTATCCATACCAATAATGTTTAAATACGTATCATGTTGACCTGCGAAGGACAAAGTTGGTAGATCTTCAGCTGTAGCACTGGACCTGACAGCATAAGATTTATCTTCTCCTAACTTCGCGAGATGGATTGCAATTTCATTAGTGATTTTTTCAGGAATATTAGTTCTAACTATGACTTCACGTATCTTACTGCTGATTTCACCGATACACTCAAGTTCGTTTATTTTTGTCAGTGAGAGCTCTGTAAGTAATGCATCTAACTCAATGCTTTTTTTAAATATCTCCGTGTACGCAGTGGTTGTGATGCAGAAGCCTTCTGGAAGATTAACGTCATCAATATTAGACAATTTAATCAGATTAGTTGCTTTTCCCCCTACTTCTGAAAGCTTAGGCTCCACTAGTTCATTAAAGCTATATACATATGAATTCATCCGTCTTACCTACCTTTCTGCTCTATTCCATAACGAATCATATCTAGGAATTTCCTTCTCCTATTAAATAAATCATCCCAATACTCATCATCTAGTATTTTTTTCTCATCAGTTAGTTCTATTGCAATTCTCTTTCTAAAATCAGCCATCACAATATTTACCAGCTCAAAGGCATGTTCATTATCAACTCCGTCTCTTAGAGGGATATCATCAAATAATTCTTTCATCAATTTATCCTTAGATACATTGATTGCACCGTACTTGTCTTTGATATATATTGTAAAGTTGTAAACTTCCTCTTTTAACTCATCTGGTGTCGAGTGAAATGCTTCAAATAATAATTTGCTCACATTGGGATTTTGTCTTAAATAATTTAATTTATGAGAACCACTTTGTCCTCTAGCTTCGAAGAAGTCGTTAAAATCTGATAAGGATTCCTCTTCAACTTCCGACGACATTTTTTCGAAACAACGGTCCAAAACACTTATATAAGTCTTTTTTTTGCTCTTGAAATGATGGAATAATAGGGATTTAGATATACCAGCTGCCTCTGATAGCATGGCAGTGGTAGTTTTCGTGTATCCGTTTCTGACAAAAATCTCAAAACATGAATCTAAGATTTTTTCTTTCTCATATAGTTTTAATGGCATATAATATACCTCCTTGTAATTTTGCTGACTGTTGGTTAATATAATTATACTCTTTTACTGACCATCAGTCAACAAATGTGACCTGTTCTATAAACCGAGAAAGTTAATGACCATTAGAAACACTATAAACATCTAAATATAATTATCACTCAATAACTTATTTATAATCCACTATATATATGACAGCAAATCAATGCCAAGGTCACATGTTTCTCTGTGCTAACAATTTTATATATTATTAGCACAAAGGTTAATCCAAAGTACATACTAATAAGTCTGATTAATAAAAAAGGTCTATTATTTGCTAACAAAAAAAAGGTTTTTATATGACTACCCGTTATTAACAATTCTTAACATTAGCCAAACTATTGAAAATACAGTAAACTGATATTACTTACCATAAATTGATAATGGTGTTACAAAACTCAAAATCAAGAGCGCTTTGGGGCGTGCGGTTTCAATTCCTGCTTTGC
>JABXKX010000294.1 GCA_013619035.1 Peptostreptococcaceae bacterium | reverse complement strand
TCTCGTGGGCTCGGAGATGTGTATAAGAGACAGACATATTATAGTATACTATTTGAAAAGTAATTGGCGGATGTAGTATACTAAATGTATGTTTGAAAGGAGCGAAAATGTTTAATACTTTAGATGTTATTGATCAGGAAATATTAAAATTGTTGTCAGAAAATTCAAGGATGTCTTATGTGGAGATTGGGAAAAGAGTGAATCTCTCAAGAGTAGCGGTAAAATCTAGAATGGAGTCTTTAGAAAAAGAAGGTATCATAGAGAGATATAGTATTGTGATTAATCCTGAAAAGGTAGGGAGAATGATTTCAGCGTTTTTTGATGTAGAAACAGAACCCTCAAAATTGCTTCATGCTGCTGAAGCTATTACTGCTTTAAGTCATGTAACCGATGTGTATCAGATGACGGGGTCATCTAAATTACATGTTCATGCAACACTCGAACTTAATGAAGATTTAGAAAGATTTTTAAGAGAAGATTTGTATGTAATTGAAGGCATTGTTAAAATTGATTGCAATGTGATTGTATCAAGATTTAAAACAAGAAAGGGTTTACGTATATAATATGAAGGTTTATTTTGATTTGTTTATGGCATTTTTCAGATGTGGGATTTTTGCTTTTGGTGGTGGTCCTGCAACTGTTCCGTTAATTGAAAATGAAGTAGTGAATACATTTAGTTGGTTGACTGTAGGAGAGTTTGCAGATGCTTATGCTGTTGTCAGCACTTTACCAGGACCTATAACTACTAAGATGGCTGCCTTAATTGGTTTTAAAATGGGTGGTGTATTAGGATCTGTTGTTGCAATTATAGGTATTGTATTACCATCAGCAATTGCAGTTGTGCTATTATTTTCATTTTATCAAAAAAATAAAGATGCTAAATGGATGCAAGGTATGATGAAAGGGGTTAGACCTGTTGTAGCAGTTTTAATCTTCCAAGTATTATACAAAATGTCTAAAACCGCATTTGGGTTAACGGCATTTGATCCGAAGTTTGCGATACCGACTGGGGCTGTTGCTTTAGTGGCTGCCGTACTGTTGTTTAAATTTAAGTTACATCCTATTGTACTGATTGTAGCTTCACTTGTATTTGGTGGTGTGTTCTTAGGTTAGGAGAAATAATGAAATTCAATCCATTTGAGAAAAGATTTGCTTCAAAAAGAAATCCGATGTATTCCAATAAAGGCATGGTTGCAACCAGTCAACCTTTAGCAGCAGAAGCTGGTGCTGAGATTCTAAGAAAAGGCGGTAATGCTGTAGATGCAGCCGTAGCAACCGCTGCTTGTTTAACCGTCGTTGAGCCAACATCAAATGGTATAGGTGGAGATGCTTTTGCGCTGGTTTGGATGAAAGATAAACTATATGGTTTAAATGCGAGCGGACCAGCACCAAGTGACATATCAATTTCAAAAGTGAAATCTCTTGGACATGAGGAAATGCCTAAGTTTGGATTTACACCAGTAACAGTGCCCGGTGCACCTAAGGCTTGGGCGAGTTTAATAGAACGTTTTGGTAATTTAACACTTAAAGAAGTTTTAGAACCCGCAGTTAGAATTGCTGAAGAAGGGTATCCTGTGAGTACAACTTTGGGATACTTTTGGAAAAAGGCACATAAAGCTTATGAAAAGTTAGAAGGGGAAGCCTTTGAAGAATGGTTTAAAACCTTTTCGTTTGATGGTCCACCAGAAGTTGGTCAAGTTATTACCATGAAAAATCATGCAAAAACATTAAAATCAATTGGTGACAGTAATAGTGATAGTTTTTACAAAGGTGATTTAGCGGATTTAATTGATGAAACCTCAAAAAAATATGGTGGATTTATAAGAAAATGCGATTTAGAGAACTTTGATGTTGAGTGGGTAGATCCAATCAAAATGAATTATAAAGGTTATGATGTTTGGGAAATCCCACCGAATGGTCAAGGCATTATTGCTTTGATGGGTCTAAATACCATGAAACACTTAGACTTTAAATGTTATGGAACTGTTGATACACTTCATAAACAATTCGAAGCAATGAAATTAGCTTTTACGGATGGTTTACATTATATTTCAGATCCAAAAGCAATGACGGTTACTTTTGATGAGTTGTTATCTGACGACTATGGTAAGAAAAGTGCTTTAAGAATTACTGATGAAGCCTTAGAACCAAGTGTTTCAGAACCGCAAAGAAGCGGCACCATTTATTTGGCTACAGCTGATAAAGATGGCAATATGGTATCTTATATTCAAAGTAATTACATGGGCTTTGGCTCAGGTATTGTTATCCCGGGAACAGGTATAGGCATGCAAAATAGGGGACACACCTTTAGTTTAGATGAAAAACATGTGAATGCTTTAAAACCTAATAAAAAGACATACCACACAATTATTCCTGGTTTTATCACTAAAGATGATATTGGTATTGGACCATTTGGTGTGATGGGCGGTTTTATGCAACCTCAAGGACATATGCAAGTCGTCATGAATATGATAGATTTTAATATGAATCCACAGGATGCTTTAGATGCTCCGAGATGGCAATGGGTTAAAGATAAGAAATTTACAGTTGAATCAAAAATGTCAGATGATGTTATCAGACAACTGTCTATGAAAGGTCATGAAATAACCATGACAGCAGAAGAAGGGTCCTTTGGTAGAGGGCAGATTATTATTCGTAAAGAAAATGGTGTATATGTTGGTGGAACGGAATCACGAACAGATGGCCATATTAGTATATTATAAAATAAGCCAACACAGTAAAATGTGTTGGCTTCTATTTATTTTCTAACGGTTGTAAATACAGAAGTAAAGAATGTTGAAGGTGTATGGGTATCGGTTTCAAATGCACCTTCATTAAACCGTATTGTATATCTCATATTTTTATCTAAAGGTTCTGGTGTTAAGGTCATATATTTAGCGGTATTATCAAGTGATAATGCCATATCTATATCATACAACGTTAGTGTAACAGGAATCTCGAAATTGTTTTTATCGATAAGTTTTACTTTATTTGAATCTATTAAAGTGATGGTTTCGGTAAATGTAACATCTATGGTTGAACTGGTTGGTACATTTCTTGATTTGTTGATTGGTATAATACTTTCTACAACCTGAGTCGTTTCCACAACTGGTGGCGGTATCGCTTCTGTTGTAAAAACAAAAGTATATGCATCTGATGGATTATCAGTAGCATCAATAACGACATCAGAAGGAACATCAACGTTATAAGTTCTTGAATAATCTAAAACTGTATCTAACGTAAGTGTTAAACTGAATGTCCCATCCACTGGAGATGGCGTATAACCAATTAGAGTTGGACTAAGATACTCAGAATTTGTTAAACCAGTAATGACAATATTATTAAAAGCAGTTGAAGCAAAGACTTCTTCACTGAAATTAATCTGTATTGAAGTTGTTCTATCAATATTCTCGCTTAAATCACTTGGAGAAGTTGTTGTAACATATGGTGCTTCATCTACAATGACTTCTGGCTCCATGGCGTTTAAGGCGCTGTATGCATTGATCATACCACCCGTAGAAGTCACACCAGTTAATGCAGGTAGTGGTTTAACAGAATCATAAAGAATGTCAATGTATTCTTGAGTTGTTAATGTACTGTCATAACTCATCATTAAAGCCAGAGTACCAGCAACATGAGGTGTTGCCATTGATGTTCCGTTAAAACTAGCAAATTGATCCTTGGAATCTGCTGGATAAGTACTTAGAATATCGACTCCTGGTGCGCCTACATCTACAGATGTTACTCCGTAGTTAGAAAAGTTAGGCATATCACCATACTTATCAATTGCCGCTACAGAAACGATATTTGGGCTTTTATAAGAAGATGGATAGTGAGGTCTGAAATCGGTATTGAGACCATCGTTTCCTGCTGCTGCTACAAATGGTCCGCTGAAGTTTTTAATCGCCCGTTCTAAGGCTTTACTTTTACGACCGCCACCCCAAGAAGCGTTTATGATATCTGCACCATGTTCTTCAGCATATTCAATTGCTAAAATAGCATCAAAAGTAGAACCTCCATAAGGACCTAAGAACTTCAGTGGCATTATTTTAATATGAGGTGCAACACCAACAACACCTAAATTATTATCTAGTGCTGCAATTGTACCTGATACATGTGTGCCGTGATCGTCATCAAGACCATCATAAACGGTTAAATCATTGTTGTAAAAATCATATCCGGTTACAAATTGACCAACCAAATCATCATGCAAAATCTGAACCCCGGTATCAATAACTGCAACAACAATAGTATCTTTTCCTTTGGTATAGTCCCATGCTTCCGGTGCGTCTATGTCTATGTTATTGTCATTGTTCAATCCCCAAAGTTCTGAAAAACGATTTACAGTCATCTCGATAGGTTGATAGAGGTAGTTTGGTTCGGCATATAACACACCTTTTTTCTTGTTGAGTTTTTCTACAATGTCTATAATATCTTTATTTTTATTGAAATTATAAAGATAAACATCTTTCTTTTTAAGCTTTTTATTTGGTATTAAACCCAATTCTTTTTCATACTTTTCCTTTTCCTTTTTATCAAAGTTTTCCTCGTACTCAACAATAACATCACCAACTATATATTCAGTATTTTCAAGGTCAATGTCATCTTGAGTAGCGTATGATCCGATTGGAATTATTGTTGTTAATAAGAGTACAATTGTTAGTATGCTTATGATTCTTCTTCTTAACATGTTCTCAACTCCTTTTGTTTTATTTTCTACTTAGATATATACCCTGATTTTGCAATTTCAATTATAAAAGTGCACTTAAACTGCACAATTGTTAGTTAAGATGATTTCTGTTAAACTATTTAAGTAGGTCTTGATTTAATTGGAAAATAATGTAAAATA
>JABXKX010000396.1 GCA_013619035.1 Peptostreptococcaceae bacterium | reverse complement strand
CTTCTTCTATTGTTAAAGAAGTTTCTTTTATAATTTTAACTTTTATCTCTTTTAATAGAAAAGCTCTACCAATGGCTATACCATCAGAAGCTTTAATCCCCTTAATCATGAGCTGCTCCTTCAATAATGGTTACTATTTTTTCTTCTGCTTCTATTGCATCAATGCCATCAGCTTCTACAACAATTTCATCACCATGAACAATTCCCATTGCCATTAGATTCATGATACTTCTAGCATTAGCTCTTGTATCTCCTTTGACTAAGAATATTTCTGATTCAAATTCCAAACATGCATTTACTATTAAACTCGCTGGTCTTGCATGTAAACCATTTTCCGAAAGGATTTTTATTGTTATCATCTCTACCTCTTTCTTATAATGTGATTGAACACACGGTGTCATTTTTTAACACTTCTTTATAGAATACATCAAATGATTTATACTGTTTTTTTTCTGTAAATATGATAGGAGTAATCGCTGATTTCCCATGAGCTTCTAAAACCTCTAAATCAACTTCTAATAACAAATCCCCTACTTTAACTTGATCACCTGCTGTGATGTATGATGTAAATCCTTCTCCTTTTAACTCAACTGTATCAATACCGAAATGAATCAATACTTCAATACCTTCAGTTGATTTAATACCAATAGCATGTTTCGTTGGAAATATTTGAATGACTTCGCCTTCTATTGGTGCATACACTTTTCCTTCAGTAGGATCTATTGCGAATCCATCTCCTACCATTTTACCAGAAAATACTTGGTCAGGAACATCTTCAAGCTTTATTACTTTACCCACTATTGGTGTGTTCATTTGAACAGCCTTATTTTTAAATAACTTTTTAAACATGATAATCTCCTCTTTAATTAAATCCTCAACTCTATGTATACACACAATTCAAGATTTAAGGTAGTATCTCCTAAAAAAGGAGATACTACTTTATATTACATTAATCTTTATATTACATTGATCTTTTTATTTCATCACAAATAAATTCAGCTTTTGTACCGATAATTACTTGCATGTTTTTCTTAGTGGGTCTTAGTACACCTGTAGCGCCTAAAGCTTTAAGGTCTTCATCCTCTACAAGTGAAGAATCAGCTAATTCCAGTCTTAATCTAGTAATACAAGAATCTACATGAACCAAGTTTGAAGAACCACCTAATGCTACAACATATTGTCTGCCGATTTCAGATATTTCCATATTGTCTAATCTTGCTAATGCTTCTTCATCAATGTCTTCTCTACCTGGTGTCATGATATTAAATTTCTTAATCACAAATAAAAATGAGAAGTAATAAAGTGCAGCAAATGCTAAACCGATTGGAATGATTAATAGTGGGCTAGTTGCATTCTTCCATAGTAAGAAATAGTCAATTGCGCCAGCTGAGAAACCGAAACCATGTAATACACCAAACGCATTCGTTACAACCAGTGCTAAACCAGTGTAAATTGCATGAAGTACATATAATGGGAATGCTAAGAATACAAACATAAATTCAAATGGCTCTGTGATACCTGTTAAGAAAGAAGTAAATGCTACCGAGAATAATAATCCTCCAACCATTTTCTTGTTTTCTTTTTTAGCTGCAGTCCACATTGCAAGTGCTGCTGCAGGAATACCAAACATCATAATTGGATAGAAGCCTGCTTGGAAAGCACCTGCAGTAGGATCGCCAGCTAAGAATCTTAATAAGTCACCATTGACAACTTCGCCTGCTGCATTTGTAAATGCGCCATGACCAAACCAGAAGACTGAGTTTAATACATGGTGTAATCCAACAGGAATTAACATTCTATTACCAAATCCAAATGCGAATGATCCAAGTGCTCCAGCGTCTACTACCGCTCTAGAGAAACTATCTAAACCATTTTGTACTACTGGCCATACAAAACCAAATACCAAACCAAGGGCTACTGCTGCAAATGCAGTTATTATTGGTACAAACCGTCTACCACCAAAGAATCCTAAGAAGTCTGGGAGTTTTATATCATGGAACCTATTATACAAGGTTCCAGCCACAATACCTATGATAATACCACCAAATACGCCTGTGTTGATATCTGGATTAATAACTAAATACACATTCTTTAAAACGAAATATCCTACTGCACCAGCAAGTGCCGCTGCACCATTGTTGTCTTTTGCCAAACCGTATGCAATACCAAGAGCAAATAAAATTGCCATGTTATCAAATACAGCTGCACCTGACTTTAAGAATATCTCTGCTAATTTGCCCTCAATCCCCGGTACCCCCGCACCAAGTCTTAAGAAGATAGCTGCCACTGGTAAAACAGCAACAGGAACCATTAAAGATTTACCTAATTTTTGTAACTTGCCGAAAAAATTACTCATAACCCTCTCCTTATAATATTATGTATAGTCCGATATTTGCTATGATCAGTAGCAAAATATATTAAAAAAAGCATAAGCATACCCCTTAAAGGATAAGCTTATGCCTGATCTAATCAGTAACACGCTTTGACTTTAATCGTTTTAATCGATCAATATGAATGGCTAAATAGCCAACTTCGTCATCTGTAACTTCTAATTTTAATTGGTTTTCAATAATTGATTTAGCTTGACTAGCCAATTTCCATGAGTCTTTAAACTCACTTTTTATTGTTTTTAATAATGGATTTTCTAACCGAATACCATTTTCTATTCTATCAATACCTGCCCTAATATGTGTTAGAAGTCTTCTGTATGTTAAAGCTTCTTCTAAAACATCAAAGCCAATCTCAGATTCCAATAAATCTACAATTTCTTTTATGACTCTTGTATTTCTAAGTGTTTTTTTAACTTCTCTATTCTTCCTTGCAGAATGCAAATGTAGTGCTATAAATGCTGCTTCTTCTTCTGGTAAGGTAACATCTATTTCACAGTTAATCAGTTCAATGGCTTTCATACCCAATTTATATTCATCTGTATATAGAATTTTTATTTCGTGTAAGAACGGATTTGCTATTTCTATATTTTGTCTCAATCGTTCTATAGCAAATCCGATATGATCTGTTAATACGATATGAATATTGTCACTTAACTCGCCAATCTCTTTTTCTGCCATAAGAATGATTTCTTGACACAATCCCATTATTTCTAAATCCATCTGTTGAATCAATTCGAAATAATCTTTTTTCAGTGATTTTGAAATATTGATGAAAGATCTTTCAATAACATCTTCTGCGAAGTAGACCGGTGCATCTTTTTTCTTACCAAATCCAATACCTTTACCAAGAAGGACAACTTCATTTTTAGTTTTATGATTTTTAGCAAGAACAACGTTGTTGTTCATCACAGTTATAATTGTATAATTCGGTTTCATATATTGTCTCCATAATTCAAAAAAGCATGACCCATTACTTGACGTATGGCTCATGCCTGATTTAACAGTAACACACCTTTTTATGAAATCGCTTTCCGTTTCTAATACAATGTTATCACAGTCTTTTTTAGTCTGTCAACTACAATTTTTCTTTTTCAAAAAAATCTGCGCCATTTTTTGAGCTTTCAAAATACTTTCGTTCTTTAAGTTTATCAGGTAAATACTGCTGTTGAACATAATGACCCTCATATGCATGGGGGTATAAATATTTTTTTATTTCCGCTGTATCTTTCATATCATATTTATTTTTTAGTTTGTTTGATGTCCCATCTCTTAAATGCGATGGTACCTCTCCTACTAAACCATTTTCCACATCCATCAAAGCCTGATTGATTCCCACATAAGCACTATTTGATTTAGGAGCTGTCGCTACATACAAAGCTGCATGCGACAAAATAATTCTAGCTTCCGGCATCCCAATCATATGAACCGCATCAAAAGCATTCTTTGCTACCACCAAAGCATTGGAATCTGCAAGACCAACATCTTCACTTGCTGCAATAATAATACGTCTAGCAATAAACTTTACGTCTTCTCCAGCGTATATCATTCTCGCTAAATAATGTAAAGTCGCATCTGGATCTGATCCTCTCATCGACTTAATAAATGCTGAAACAATATCATAATGATAATCACCATCTTTATCATATTGAATCTGTCTTTTTTGACTGCATTCACTGAGGATTTCAGCATCAATGTGAATATATCCATCACCAGATGGTTTTGTAGTTAATACAGCTAATTCTAACGCATTCAATGCTTTTCTAGCATCACCATTTGCTTGTTCAGAAAGATATTCTAGTCCATCATCACTGACACTTGGCATAAACATACCAATACCATAAGTGGTGTCGTTAATTGCCCTGATCATAATATCTTTTAGATCTTCAGGTTCTAAAGCATTTAATCTAAAAACAGTTGATCTTGAGATAAGTGCAGAATTCACCTCAAAAAAAGGATTTTCTGTCGTCGCACCAATAAGAGTCACAGTACCTTTTTCTACATAAGGTAATAAAGCATCCTGTTGTGCTTTATTAAAACGATGTATTTCATCAATAAACAGTATTGTATTTTTACTATACATGCCTTGTAAATCTTCAGCTTTTTTAATGACTTCTCTTATATCTTTTACACCTGATGTTACAGCATTTAATGTTTCAAATTCTGAATTTGTACTCTCCGCTATAACCTTTGCTACACTTGTTTTACCAGTCCCTGGCGGTCCGTATAAAATAATAGATTGAACCTTATCTGCAAGGATCATTCTTTTTAATAATTTACCTTCACCTAGAATATGTTTTTGACCCATTAACTCTTCCAAAGTCTTTGGTTTCATACGTTCAGCTAACGGTGCTGTCTTCTTTGTTTCTTCAGTGTTCATATAACTAAATAAATCCATTGTTCACCTCTTCTAATGTCTAATTACATTATAGGATGTTACAATGGATTTTAAAAGCTTTATTATAAAC
>JABXKX010000277.1 GCA_013619035.1 Peptostreptococcaceae bacterium | reverse complement strand
ATAGTTATTTTATTAAAAACAGCTGTTGATTCTATTGCATCATCTTCTAATGCTTTTTTAGAATACAGTTCAACTGATTTAAGGTCCTTGGGTCCATGATGCATTGTAACGGGTCCTTTTATACAACCCCCTTGACAGGCCATCCCCTCAATAAATACTTGATTCAATTTCTTGTATTTTAATTGGTTCAATGTTTTTTCACAAGCTTTTATACCGTCACAACTAATCGTTTCAATGGATTTATCGGTTTTGTTTTCGTAATGATGTCTGACCGCTTTAGAAACGCCACCAGTTGCAGCAAATTGTCTACCATAATATGAAGCATTATTAAGAGGTGCCCCGTTTAATGTTTCTAAATCCAATTCCTTAGCATCCATTAAGGCTGATAATTCTTCAAAAGTTAATACAAATTCTACATCATCGTATCTTTTCTTTTCATGTTTTTTAGCAATACAAGGTCCTATAAAAACAACCACACTTGAAGGGTCAATGGATTTAATCAATCTTGCAGTTGCAATCATTGGTGACACAGTACCCGATACCATCTCTAATAGATCCGGAAATTTTTGTTCAATCAAATTAACAAAACCCGGACAGCATGATGACGTCATCGCTGGATATTGTTCTAAATGTTCACTGATTTCATCAACTTCATGTTTGATAACCAAATCAGCCCCTAATGCCACTTCTACTACATCTCTAAATCCTAATAATTTAATACCTTCAATGACATTTTCAAGGGGTGCATATTGAAACTGTGTTGAAAAAGCAGGTGCTAACATCGCATAGACATCAACTGACTCATCTTGTAATTTTTCGATAACTTTTAATATTTCTGATTTTTCTTGTATTGCTCCAAAGGGACAATTATACACACATGCGCCACATGAAATACAGGCATCATAGTCAATAATAGCTCGCTTTGTTTCATCAACACTAATGGCATCAGTAGGACAACCTCTCAAACAAGGACGCATCACATCTGCTATTGCACTATAAGGACAAGCAACTTTACATTTACCACATTCTATACACTTTTTTTGATTTATAATAGCCTTACCATTTTGCATTTGTATCGCATCTACTGGGCAAGCTTTAACACATCTATGCGCTAAACATCCTCTACAAGCTTCTGTGACTACAAATCGATCCACTAAACATTGATCACAAGCAGATGGTAATACTTCTACAATTTCATTTGCATTCTGATTGCCACCAAAGGCCATTTCTATACGTTCTGACGTGATGGCTCTTTCGTGATGAACACAACATCTAAACCGACCATCAGGCCCTGGATTAACCAATTTTGGTATTTTATGAACATCTTCTAGTAGCGTTTTGTTGAAAGCTGATTTAGCTAATAATGTGAGGACTTCATTTTTTATTTTTTGAACTTCATTTTCATATTGTCTCATAACATCACCGGTCCGTATCGTATAATTTAACTATTTTACCCATTTGCCTTAATTCATCTATAATACCTTCTACAATTTTTACTTTTATACTCAACTCCACAGGGAAATCTGGATTTTGATGAGCAGGATTAATGGCATGTCCCAAATAGAAATTAATATGGGTTGAATCTTCTATTAGAAGTTTCAGCAATCTACTCACCCCATCCTCTTTATTCAGTACAGGTTCTATACAAGAATTGTTAATGATTTTTAACTCATCATGTACCATTTTTAAGGTAAGAACCCCTTCTGTTACCAAATCAATCCCTCGTATTTTTGCTGTAGGCGGTATTTTAGGATCTATATATGTTAGTTCTGATTCAATGTCTCTTTTCAATTCTCTTGAAACAATATTGGCTGCTGTACCACCACATATAATTTTTTTACCATGTTTTTTCATAAATCCTTCTATCAAATGTTGATCAAGTGAAGGATCTGTTGGTGGACCTGTTAACAGTTGTATTTGTTGTGGTAACCTTATCTTTACTACAACTGATGTTGTATCATCACCGGGTGTATCATCATAAAGTTTCTGACAAGCTTCAAGCAAACGACGATTGAGTTTGTCAGCAGAATTCAACTCTTGATTTTCAAGATACTCAGCAACATGACTCCATTCCCAACCATGATTTAAGAACTTCCCAACACCAGCATGAATCACACCATCTGATACAACTACAATTTCATCTCCTACACTTAATTTAAACTCAGTAATCATTACTTGTTTATTAGAAGATAATAATTTTTCTTTTTCCAATTTTAAAAGTTTATGTTTTCTTAAAACAAAAGCTGGGGGATTATCAAACTCAATAATTTTACAGTTCAAATCCCTATCTATATCCAAAATTGTAAAAGTCGAATAAGCAATCTGTCTTACCTGACAGACCGGTAGCGTATTTGTAATCGTATCAATTGTTTCAATTAAAGACGCACCTTTGTCCAACATGGTAATCATAATTTTACTTGTCAGAGTTGCCAAGATATTGGCTTTTACACCACTACCCAGTCCATCTGCCAATACAACGATGGTACGATCATCCGATTTGACCACTTCAACTTTATCACCACAGAGCTCTTCACCATACTTATTCAACGAATGAAATGATAGATCAACATAATGGGAAATGTTTTTCATTATCTCCCCTCCTCACCTAAAACAATATCTCTAAGCTTGTTTAAACCAATCTTTGTTTCTGCAGTTGTTTCACCTAATAGACTTGCTATTTCTTGAGCAACTCTCATTTGATTTTCAATAACCTCTTGAACTGTATCAAGTGTTTTGCTTTTCATATGATTCATCTCTTCAATGCTTTGTTCTTCATAAGTAATATCTGTAAAAATACCTACATAGGTTTTATTATCATGTATTTTTAGTAGATTGATGAAAAATGTTTTATCAACAGATTCTAAATACAATTTCTGACTGATGCTGATTTTATCAGGCAGTCTTAATACTTCAAATATATCGTGACCGATGACTGCATGAATAGGCCAACCATCTAATTTTATTTTATCTTCATTAAAAATCCTGATAAAAGAAGGATTAATTTCTTGTATACGTTGTTCTTCATCCAATATACAAATCGCATTAGGACTATTATCAAAGATAATACTCTGTAAACTCTCTACTTTATGTTTTAATCGATCCAAACACATATCAATATCAGAATAACCTTTTACGACAGCGATAGCTTTGTCATAACAAGAAGAGTAACCACAGGCACCACAGTTTATTTGATCTTGTTCTGTATACTTTTCCATATCCATTAAAACATTATAGACTTGATTTTCATCTACGGTCTGATTGACATAAGTCATATCCGTAAAGTGCCTTTTGGTCTCTATCTCTGGTATTTCAACATCAACTTCTTCAGAGTCAGTTTTCTTAACATACTTTAAAAGTTTTTCCATCCTACTAAAATTACTTGGAGATTGTAATGGAATCTCGGGACCATTCAAACAGCCCCCGGCACAAATATTGAGCTCTGCACAAAATCCAGTAATTTCATCACTTTCTACGGCATCTAAAAAACTTTTACATTCATCAATACCTTCCAAATGTAAGTATTTATAAGTACCTTCAACATCTAAACTGCCACCAACTGGAAATGCACGACCTCGCTTGGTTGCTGGTGTATCAAAAGAGCTACTATCCAAACTTGAGAGTTCTATATTGCTTTCATCGAACCATTCTTCAAGTTCTTTGAATGTCATCACGGCATCAATTGCATCATCAAATTCAGCAGCTTCCGCTTTTTTGGCAATACAAGGTCCGATAAACACAGTATAGACGTTTCCATATCTAGCTTTCATATCTCTACCATGAGCAATCATCGGTGAGACAACTGGTATTGCAGTCTCAGTAGACTTGCCATAATTATGTTGTAATAAGTACATACTCGATGTACAACAACTTGTAATAATATTTTTCATATGACTCGATTTAATCACTTTATCATATGCTTTTGAAACAATCTCTGCACCCCTTGCTGTTTCCTCAACAATATCAAACCCAATCTGATTGAGTGCAGTGGCCATTTGGCCAGGGGCATTCATTTGAAATACTCCTGCAAATGAAGGTGCCAATGATACTGCAACTTTTTGATGAGATGCAATCATTGTTTTTACACGATTGGTATCTTTATAAATGGTGAGTGCGCCTTGTTTGCATTGAACCAAACATTGCCCACACTTAATACATAAATCATCTACGATATGTCTCTTTTCCCGAGTAAAAGCAATCGCTTTAGTTGGGCAAAATCTTAAACACTTAAAACACTCGTCACATTTTTCTGAATGAAATTCTATAAATTTCACTGCACTCACCCCTTTATTATTTGATCCATCAATTCATTTACAGTTGAAGGTGACATCGATATAATATAATCTTGATTTACTTCTACCGATACAGCTTCAGAGCATTTTCCTAAACAGAACGATGATTTCAAATCAATTTCTGTATTCAAATCATGTTCGTTTATATAAGCTTCTATACCTTTTATCACATCATAGGATCCTTTTAGATGACATGCACTACCAATGCAAACTTTTATCACCATATCACTCACTCCTTATTTCTTATATGCGTTTAAATACATTTCTTTTATTTCATTTTTATATTTATTGTAAATATACTCTGCAGCAAAGTGATTTATTATAACTTTATCTTCAACAATGCCCATCTTGGTTTCATCATGTGCAAGTTTAGCAAAATCAATTCTAGAATTATTAGCTGCGATTGCCGCTTTTCTGAAAAATCTCATCGACTTAATTTTGATTAAACCCTGAAAATTCTTTCTGAGTCGCTCTAACAAGTTCAATTCTCTTATTTAATTGCTCTACTGTTTTCACTTGCATCATAAACTCCTTTCAATGACCTTGTGGTCTTTACATCGTTAATAATATCACAATCTTTTTAAATG
>JABXKX010000009.1 GCA_013619035.1 Peptostreptococcaceae bacterium | reverse complement strand
TGTGTATAAGAGACAGAAAAAATACTTATTTCAGGTTATCATGGGTTTGGTAATATTGGTGATGAAGCCATACTAAAAGCCATGTTAGCTGAGTTTGATAAAATGGATAGAGAGATGGAACTTACCGTTCTATCACAAAAACCTGAAGAAACATCTAATAATTATAATGTGAAAGCTGTAGATAGAAGTAGTCTTTGGAAAGTTGTTAAAACACTAAGGAAAACAGATATTCTGGTCAGTGGTGGTGGTAGTCTTTTGCAAGAGAGTACAGGACGATTGAGTATATTCTATTACTTGTTTATCTACTTCGTTGCTATGATTTTCAGAAAAAAAACTATCATATTTTCACATGGAATAGGTCCTGTTTATAGACCTTTTAGTAAAAAATTAATATGTTTTGTTTTTAATAGAGCATCTTGCATCAGTGTTAGAGATAAACGTTCTAAAGAAGAATTGATGAGCTATGGTGTTTCTGGTGATAAAATTGATGTGACTGCAGATCCGGTTATTAGTTTTAAAAAGTTTGGGAGAGAAAAAGGTGTTGAATTGTTTAACGCTTATGGGATGTATGATCCTTCTTTAGAAACTATTGGATTTGCGATTAAGTCAAGTAAAGGGTCACATGTCGAAGAGGATTTTGTTAAGATTATCAATCGATTAAAAGAAAAACCCTGCAATATTGTTCTAATTCCATTTCATTACTCAGAAGATTTGCCTTTAATCGAAAAAATTGTTAAACTAACGGAGCATCATATTATTAGTATTAACGAAAGACATTCTGTTGGTGAAATCTTTAGTATGATAGAAACGTTGGATGTTCTAGTTGGTGTAAGACTTCATGCATTGATTTTTTCTGCGGTATCTGAAACGCCGTTAGTTGGGATTACATATGATCCCAAGATAGATGCTTTTTTAGAATCGATACATGAAGAAGCTGTTTGTGATATTGACAATATTGATACAGAAGCTGTTGTTTCAGCTATAGAAATGCATTTGGAAAGTAAAGAAATAATTAAAAACAGACTGAAAATGGATGTATTTAAACATAAGGTGTTGCTGACTAAGTATAATAGTGGCATTGAAGCGATGTTAGATTAGAGGTTTACATGGAAGATAATGTTGTAAAATTATTTGGAGTTAAATTTCATAAGGTAGATGAAGAAGCAGCTTTTAAAAGATTTCTTTATTTACTCAATAGAAAAACCTATTCAATGATATTTACGCCTAATCCTGAAATTGTGATGATGGCGCAGAAAGACTTGGAATACAAAGATGTTTTGGCAGAAGGAGATTTAGTTATTCCGGATGGCATTGGTATTATTATGGCATCAAAAATAAAAAAACTTGGCCTAGAAAAACGCTTACCAGGAATAGAAATGATGGAAAGTATTTTGAAGTATTGCAATAATGCAAAAAAATCGATATACTTACTAGGGTCGAGTAGTGAAAATGTTGAAAACGCTGCAAAGAATATACAGGAAGCATATCCTAATATTGTTATTTCAGGTTATCATGATGGCTTTTTTGATGATGCTGAAGAACTTAGGATAGTTGATAAAATAAATGAAGTTAAGCCAGATATTTTATTTGTTGCTATGGGTGCGCCTAAGCAAGAAAAATGGATGTACAAACACCGAAAGATTTTAAACGTTAAAGTATCAATGGGTGTTGGTGGCGCTTTAGATGTATGGGCAGGTGCTGTTAAAAGAGCGCCGAAGGTATTTAGAAAAATTGGTTTGGAATGGTTGTATAGAATCGTAACCAATCCAAAACGTATCAAACGCAGTTTGTTATTACCACAATTCTTATTGAAAGTTCTTTTATCACGTAATGGGTAAAATTAAAAGTATACTTGGAGGAGCAAATGAATTTAAGCATTAATGAAATGAAAAATGTTGCAAGTCAAATCAGACAAGATATTGTTATGATGGTAAATGCAGCAGGTTCTGGACATCCAGGCGGATCATTATCATCAGCAGACTTATTAACAGTTCTATATTTTGATGAAATGAACATTGATCCAAATGATCCAAAAATGGCAGCTCGTGATCGTTTTGTTTTATCAAAAGGACATGCAGCACCAGTTGCTTATGCAACGTTGGCAAGAAGAGGATTCTTCGATCCAGCAGAATTAATTAACTTAAGAAAAATGGGCCATATGTTACAAGGTCACCCAAACATGACATATGTTCCGGGTATTGACATGTCTACAGGTTCGTTAGGTCAAGGTATCTCTGCATCTGTTGGAATGGCTCTTGCTGGAAAGCTTGATAACGCTGACTACAGAACATTTGTATTACTTGGTGATGGCGAATTAAACGAAGGTCTTGTATGGGAAGCTGCAATGAGTGCTGCTCATTACAAATTAGACAATCTTTGTGCAATGTTAGACTTTAATGGTTTACAAATTGACGGTCCTAATGAAGAAGTTATGGGTATTGATCCTGTAGATGCTAAATTCGAAAGTTTCGGATGGCATGTTATCCATGTAGATGGTCATGATTTAGAAGATATCCAAAGAGGTTACAAAGAGGCAAAAGAGACAAAAGGAAAACCGTCAATTCTTATTGCTAAAACAATTAAAGGTAAAGGCGTTTCATTTATGGAAAATGAAGCATCATGGCATGGCACTGCTCCGAATAAAGAGCAAACAGAACAAGCTATTGCTGAATTAGGAGGTGCTAAATAATGACACAGAAGATTGCAACTCGTGAAGCTTATGGTAAGACTTTAGCACGTCTAGGATTAGAAAATAAAAATATTGTTGTATTAGATGCCGATTTATCTAAATCGACAAAAACAGCAGAATTCAAAAAAGTATGCCCTGAGAGATTTATCAATGTTGGTATTGCTGAGCAAAACTTAGCAGGAATCTCAGCAGGTCTTGCAACAACAGGTAAAATTCCATTTATGAGTACTTTTGCTATGTTTGCAGCAGGTAGAGCATTTGAGATTATCAGAAATGCTGTATGTTATCCAAAATTAAACGTTAAAGTATGTGCAACACATGCAGGTTTAACAGTTGGAGCAGATGGTGCTTCTCATCAAGCGATTGAAGATTTAGCATTGATGCGTTCAATTCCAAATATGGTTGTATTAAACCCAGCTGATGCTGTATCAACTGATAAGATTTTAGAGGCTATTGTAGCTTATGATGGTCCTGTTTATGTAAGACTTGGTAGAGCAGCTGTACCAGTAGTTTATAATGAATCATCTAAAATTGAAATTGGTAAAGCAAATATGATTCAAGATGGTAGTGATGTAACAATCATTGCAACTGGTATTATGTTAGCTGAAGCAATGACAGCAGCTGAAACCTTAAAAGAAGAAGGTATCAGTGTAAGAATTTTAGATATGCATACAATTAAACCTTTAGATAATGAAGCGGTTATAAAAGCTGCTAAAGAAACAAAAGGTATTGTAACAGCAGAAGAACACACTATCTTTGGTGGTTTAGGAAGTGCTGTAGCAGAAGTACTTGTAGAAAATCATCCAGCTCCTATGAGAAGAATTGGTGTTAAGGATACATTCGGTGAATCCGGTAATCCTGCTGAATTGATGGTTAAATATCACTTAACAGCTGATGATATTGTTAAAGCTGTAAAAGAATTAGTATAATCCTAAAAGCGCTCATTGAGCGCTTTTAATTTATTCTTAAGAAAGATGTATTGTAGTCTTAATGAATATCTCTTAAAATAGATATAGAAGAGAAGGAGATGTTATGAAAAAACTATCTTTAAAAGCATATATAACGTTAGTCGCAGTAGCGATTGTTATTTTTAACTTTACCATTTGGCATTATGACTTTTTCCCAGTTATAAAAAAAGCTGCATCCCCTGTTGTAACAGGTTTTGTTATAGCTTATCTGTTAGATCCAATGGTAAGATTTATCACAAAAATAGGGAAAGGCAAAATTCGAAGAGGTTTTGCCATATTAATATCCATATTACTGGTTATAGGATTCTTAGTTTTATTTGGAGCCGTTATGATTCCAAGTATCGTAAGCAGTGCTTATGATATCGTTGAAAAAATAACGACATTTGTAAATAACGACTTTGATATTGCTTTCATCGAGGACTTTATTGCTAAAATTGATAGTGATATAATCAACGAGTTGATAAGTTATGTGCAAAATTCACTGAAAGATATTTTATTAAAAGTGGGTGAATTATCAACGATGATTATGAATGGTGTTATTTCTGGCATTGGATCAGCATCTTCTAGTTTGTTGAGTTTCTTTATGGCATTTGTTGTTGCGATTTATATGTTAGTAGATAAAAAAGATTTGCTTAATCGTATTAAAAGAGTCAATTACGCTGTTAATGAAAAAGAGACTGCAGATGAGTTGGTGAGAATCGCTCAAAAATCAGATGAAATTTTCTCGAGTTTCTTTGTTGGTAAAATAATTGATTCAGCTATTATTGGTGTTTTGTGTTTCTTATTGATGTGGATCTTTAAGATTCCGAATTCTCCAGCGATTGGATTTATTATTGGTATTACGAATATTATTCCATACTTTGGTCCATTTATTGGTGCAGTGCCGGCCATATTGGTTACACTTGCAAGTGGTTCATTCCTGCAAGTTGGTTTGGTAATTCTTTTAATTATTGCCTTACAACAATTTGATGGTTTGTATTTAGGACCTAAAATTTTAGGCGGCAAAGTTGGTGTTGGAGCTTTCTGGATAATTGTATCAGTAACCGCTGGTGGCGCGTTGTATGGCGTGGTTGGTATGTTTATTGGTGTGCCGGTAGTTGTTCTAATTAAGACACTAATTGAAGAGTATGTAGAGAAAAAATTAAAAGAGAGAAACTTAGAAATATAACTGAAACGCATGGATTTTCCATGCGTTTTTTAACGCTTATGAATTGTGTAAAAT
>JABXKX010000089.1 GCA_013619035.1 Peptostreptococcaceae bacterium | reverse complement strand
AGCATCAAAGGAACTCCGCTCTATCTTCTCAACGGCGGAAGACACAGACTCTGCAATTTCAACATTGAAGTTTTTTTGATTAAATGTTGGATTGAATCCGACATTTGTAACACTTGAATATATGACATCATTAATAAGTGTTTCTGTAATATAAACACCTGGCTTTAATATTGACATATCATAGGTTGTTTCCAAGTTAATCGTAGGAAATCCTAATGTTTTACCAACTTGTTTTCCTTTTATAACTTTACCTTTTAGATCATATTTTCTACCTAATAAAGTATTGGCTTCTTCTACTTGACCATTCAACAAATAATTTCTGATGATAGTACTTGATACAATCACACCATCATGTCTGATTGGTTTGATGATATCTAACGTATAATCATAGATTTCTTGATGATCACTTAACATATTGACGCAGCCTTTAGCATTTCTGCCAAATCTAAAATCATAACCTACAATCACATGTTTAGCATTGATTTTGTCTACAATAATTGATTTTAAAAAGGTTTCTGCTTCTATATTTAACTGATTATCATCAAAAGGTACTATAATCAAAACATCTACACCTAATTCATTAATCATTTCAATTTTTTTTTCGGGTGTAATCAATTTTTTTGGCGTTTCAACACTATCGTTCATTTCTTTTGGATGATTGGAAAAGGTATAAACCACACTTAATAAGCCTGTTTCCTTTGCTACTTTAACGACTGATTCTATTACTTCTTTATGAGCAATATGAACACCGTCAAAGGTACCTAAGGCTAGAGCTGATGGTTGCAATGATTGAAACATATCATCTATAGAATGAATTATTTTCATTATACCCTCTTTATCTCAAATATTTTTATAACTTTAAGTGTGTCATCAATAAATTGTGCTAATGCAAGAAACTGTTTGTTTTCATAAACTAAAACATACTCTTCATTTAAATAGTCAAATGAGACATATCTCATCAAATCTATTTTAACACCATTTTGAATGAGTTCTTTTGCTTTCGCTGAAATATGTATTTTTCTATCAAATCCTAAGGCTTCATCAACTGCTACAAACTGCTTTTGCAGTTCTAGACCTAAAGACTTTACATCGTCAATGGAGATTGCGGATTCCAAAGTGAATTGACCACTTTGAGTACGTTCTAAACCTGACATATGAGCTACTGTATTTAACTTCTTACCAATATCAGAGCATAAAGTTCTAATATAAGTACCTTTTGAACATGTTACATAGAAAGTAGCTTTCGTTCCATTGATTGATTCAATAGTGATATCAAAAATGGTTCTCAATCGAGCTTTTCTTTCAACTGTCTTACCAGCTCTAGCTAACTCATATAGTTTTTTCCCATTAACCTTTAGTGCAGAATACATTGGAGGCACTTGTGAAATTTCTCCAACAAACGACATGATTGCTTCACTAAATTGTTCATCAGTGACATCAACCGGACATTCTTTTATAGTTTCTCCCCAGCAATCTTCTGTATCGGTTTCAATACCAAGAGTAATCTCTGCTTTATAGGTTTTCTTATCATTTTGAATGAAATCTACTATTTTTGTAGCTCGTCCAACACAAATTGGTAAAACTCCTGTTGCCATTGGATCTAAGGTACCAGTGTGTCCAACTTTTTTAGTTTGAAGAGCTCTTCTGACAATTGCAACCACATCATGAGATGTCATGTTTTGTGGTTTATAAATATTTAAAACACCATCCATTATAATCGTCTCTCAATTTCTTTTATTATAAGTTGTTTGGCTTCCATTAAAGGAGCATTGATTGTACATCCTGCTGCTCTATTATGTCCACCACCATTAAAAACAAGAGATATTTCAGCAACATCTAAAAAAGATTTTGAACGCATGCTGACCTTAACTGTGTTTGAATCTATTTCTTTTAATAGAACAGAAACTTCAATCCCGGAAATATCTCTACCCGCTTCAACAATGCCATCACTATGAAACATATCACAATTATACTGTTTTAGCATTTCTTGTGAGACAATCATTAAAGCTACTTGTTTGTTACCATATAGTTCTATATTTGATAAACTGCTGCTTTTTAATACCATTTTTTCTAGTGGTTGATTCGAAAATATTTCTCTACTACAAGATTCAAAGTCAAATCCCGTTTCGAATAATTTAGCAGCAACTTGTAATGTCTTATTTGTTGTATTTGAATATCTAAATTCACCGGTATCTGTCACTATAGAAGTGTACAAACCGATGGCATCTTCCTGATCAATAACATAGC
The DNA here is from genome assembly GCA_013619035.1 of Peptostreptococcaceae bacterium. Next base: position 2,637 of record JABXKX010000089.1, on the reverse strand, counting down.
CAATTTCAGTATATAGATTATATAACAATTCTCCTACTGAAGAGACCATTTCAACAATATTGGTATCACCAAAAAAGCTATTGGTCTTATGATGATCAATAACTATCATAGAATCGCACTTTTCCAATACAGATTTTGAAGCTCCAATACGATCTAAACTAGATGTATCTAGTATTATTGCATAATCAAATCTTTGGTCTTCTTTAATATCTGTACTTTTCAGCATATTGTCTTTTTTCAAGAATGTATAATTACTTGGAATAACATCATCCATAATGATATGGTGTTTAATTTGATGTCTCTCTAAAAAATGAGAAAGCGTAAAAGAAGATCCCAAACAGTCGCCATCTGGCGACTGATGTGGGATAATTAAACATGTACCTTGAGATGAGATGATGTTCTTTAGAACATTACTCATCATCATCTTCTTCCTCTTGTTCAACTTCATAGATATCTTCATCAGGTACTTTTACCTTATTTAAAATTTCTTGAATGTGTATAGCATTTTCAACTGAATCATCTTCTTTGAAGATTGGTTCAGGCGTATATCTTAAATCGATACTCCTACCAATTTCATTTCTGATATAACCTTTAGCGCGGTTAAGCGCTTCAACAGTCGCTGCTCTATTTGCATTTGGATCGTAAACACTAATAAAAATGTAAGTAAAACGTAAATCTTTAGTTGTCTTCACATCCGTTACAGAAGTAAACTTTGAAATACGAGGGTCTTTTAGTCCTCTAATTAATAAATCACTTACTACTTTCTTAATTTCCTCTGAGATTCTTCTATTTCTTGTAGATCCCATGTGTTCACCTACTTCCTTTTGTTATTATTTATTTTTGTCTTTTAATTTCTACCATATGGAAAGCTTCAATAATGTCATTTTCTTTCATATCATTGTAGTTTTCAAATCCGATACCACACTCATAGCCTTTTGCTACTTCTTTAACATCATCTTTAAAACGTCTTAATGAGCCAATTTTGCCCTCATGTACAATAATACCTTCTCTAATTAATCTAAACTCAGCAGCTCTTGTGATTTTACCTGATATAACATATCCACCAGCAATTGTACCAATATTTGGCACTTTGATTAATTGTCTTACTTCAATTGTTCCAAGAACTTCTTCTTTGTACTCTGGATCTAACATACCAATCAATGCATCAGATACATCATTAATTGCTTCATAGATAATTCTATAAGTTTTAAGTTCAACACCTTCACGTTGAGATAAGTTTTCAACCATGATAGATGGACGAACGTTAAATCCAATTATAAGAGCATCAGATGCAGAAGCTAATAGTACATCGTTTTCTGTTATAGTACCAACAGAAGAGTGAATTACATTAACAGTAACTTCTTCAGTTGTTAATCTTAACAATGATGTTTTTAGAGCTTCTAACGAACCTTGTACATCAGCCTTAATAACAATTTTAATTTCTTTAGTCTTACCAGCTTGAATTCTATCAAAGATATCTTCAAGAGTAACATGTTGTGGGGTATCTTTTAATGCAACATTTCTTTCAGATACAGACTTTTTCTCAGCTATTTTTCTAGCAACTCTATCATCTTCAGCTACAAAGAATCTGTCACCAGCTACTGGAATCTCACTTAAACCAGTGATTTCAACACCTGTTGAAGGTCCAGCAGTTTTAGTACGCTTACCAAGATGGTTGTACATTGCTCTAACTCTACCATATGCACTACCACAAACGATTGAATTACCAACTTCTAATGTTCCATTTTGAACAAGAAGTGTTGCAACTACACCACGACCTTTATCAACTTTAGCATCGATAATAGTACCCGTAGCAGCTCTTTCTGGATTAGCTTTAAGTTCAAGAACTTCAGATTGTAATAAAATCATTTCAAGTAAACTTTCAATGTTGATTTTCTTAAGAGCAGAAACTTCAACACTAATAACATCTCCACCCCAATCTTCAACTAAAAGACCGTGATCAGATAATTCACTCTTAACTTGATCTGGATTGTTTCCAACCTTATCAATTTTATTAATAGCAACGATAATTGGTACACCAGCAGCTTTTGCATGGTCAATTGCTTCAATTGTTTGAGGCATAACACCATCATCAGCAGCAACTACTAATACTGCAATATCTGTAACTTGTGCACCACGGGCTCTAAGCGTTGTAAACGCCTCATGACCTGGTGTATCTAAGAATACAATTCTTTGATCATTGATAATGGCTTCAGAAGCACCAATATGTTGAGTAATTCCACCAGCTTCTTTGTCCGTTACAGCAGTTTCTCTAATTGCATCAAGAAGAGATGTCTTACCGTGGTCAACGTGACCCATTACTGTTACTACAGGAGGTCTTGATGTCATATTTTCATCTTCACCATCAACAAAGTATTTTTCCACAATAATCTCAGCTTCATCTACAGGTACTAAAACTTTACAAGGCACTTCATATTCCATTGCAATAAGTTCAGCAGTTTCAAATTCAATTTCTTGATTTAAGTTTGCCATGATGCCTGCTGCCATTAATTTCATAATAACATCTGCAGAACTTTCACCTAACATTTCAGCAAATTTACCTACAGTTACCATTTGAGGTATCATTAAGTTACCTTCAGCATCAAAGAATCCTGAATTATCAAATACCTTTACTTC
>JABXKX010000486.1 GCA_013619035.1 Peptostreptococcaceae bacterium | reverse complement strand
ATAATACGGTGAATCAAATGGTAGAAGTTATTTTAAATAGAAGTTACGACAAAGTTCAGAGGGCTTCGTTTGAGGCACAAAGGGAGATCAATAAAGAGATCGAGCATTCATTTGGAGAATTAATAAAACTTGCAAATGAAGTGATAGGAAATAACTTAGGAATAGATTTGCAAGTGTTCACACTTGAAGATTTAGAATTTTTTTCATTGAATAAGATGGACGGGACGATCACTGATCATGATACTAATGAGGTTGCCGGTAGGAAAAATGAATTTGATGGAGTAGGCGCAGTAGCAGGTACTACTGCAGGAATAGCAGCGGGTACAGCTATTGGAGCAGCGGTAGGTAGTGTAGTTCCTATTATTGGTACTGCAATTGGAGGGGCTGTTGGAGCTGGCATTGGAGCATTGATCGGTTTCTTTAAAGGTGGTAATAAAGAAGACGTTGTTTATGAAAAAAGAAAGGTTTATTCATTGGATTTAGAACCGATACGAATTGATCTGACAAGCAATATAGATAGATCTGTCGATGAAACAGTGAAAAACGTCCAGTCGGGATTGGAAAGTCTTATGCGACAATATTCAAAGTTTGTTGAGAAACAGTTAGATGTTTTTATAGCGAATTTGGATAGGCAGTTGGATGATCTTGTAGAAGAGTATGAAAGTAATAAAAATCGGAAAGAAGATCGGTTGAAAGAACTCGAAGAAATTGCATACCAAATGAAACAGTTTAAACTGCAATTAGAAAGTATCTGAAAATCATTCAAGAGGGTAAGTCATTTGTCTGCGTCATTAATGGATCGCGCGAATAGATGCACATGATAGTAACGGTGTTTGTCAAGTAAGTTGTCATCAAACACGCAGTAATAATTGATACTTTTATGGGCAGTGTAACAAACTTTGTGTAAATTCATAGAATCTTCCATGAAAGTAATTAATGAGATAGAATTAATTATAAGTAATGGAGGATTTCTTTATGAGCAGGAATGATAAGATTGCAAATTTAACGAAAGAACTCATGAAAGACAAGAACATCACTGACGTGGCTGAGTTGCAGAGCATACTCAAAGAAATGCTAAAGAACGGTGTTGAAGCATTGTTGGAAGCAGAACTTGATGAAGAGCTTGGTTATAAGAAGTATGACCATCAAGCTGAGAAATCAAACTACCGAAACGGTACTTCGAGAAAGAATGTTAGAACTGATCTTGGAGAGATCGAACTTGATATTCCCAGAGATCGTGAAGGAGAATTCGAACCACAAATTGTACCGAAAAATTCAAGAGATCTGTCTGCCATTGAAGACAAAGTAATCTCCATGTATGGCAAAGGATTGAGCCAAAGAGATATTTCAGACCACATAGAAGAGATTTACGGGATCCCTATGTCTGCACAGACTATATCCAGGATGACAGATAAAATCTTGCCAGTCATAGATGAGTGGCAACATCGCCCGCTAAATAGAGAATACTATTTTGTATTTATGGATGCCATTCACTACAAAGTAAAGCATAATAACCGTATCATCTCTAAAGCTGCCTACATTGTCATGGGTATAGATGACGATGGTTTCAAGGATGTCTTGGGTATCTGGATCGGTGAAAATGAATCCAGCAAGTTCTCGCTAAAAGTCCTCACGGATCTTAAGAATCGGGGTGTTGAAAGAGTAGATATTTTCAGCATAGATGGCTTGTCAGGCTTCGAACAAGCGATTAAAGCAATCTACCCTTATACGATTGTACAACGCTGCATCATTCATCAAATTCGTAGCTCTACAAGGTATGTCAGCTATAAGCACATCAAAGAACTAATAGCAGATTTAAAGTCCATCTATAAGGCGCCTAATGAAGAGTCCGCCTATAGTAATCTTGAGGATTTTGCTGAAAAATGGGATTCTTTGTATCCAACTTGCGTTCGATCTTGGAAGGAAAATTGGGGTGTAATCTCTCCATTTTTTGGATATTCAGAGAACATCCGCAAGATTATGTACACGACAAATATAATAGAAAATCTCAACAGACAATATCGAAAAGTTACCAAAGGAAAACCAATATTCCCTACAGACCAGTCGTTGATGAAAATGCTATATTTAGCCACAATGAATGCAACCAAGAAATGGAGCAGTCGCCAGAGAAATTGGGACTTAATCAAAAACGAGCTATCCATTTTACGGGATAACTCGTCCACCTAAACTATAAATTTAATTCTTTCATGGATGCTTTGAATTTACACAAAAAATGTTACAGTCTCAGTTGCTACACATCTAGTATTTTTCTTTGTGTTCTTTAACACGCCTGTAGAAGGTTCTCTTTGAAGAAATGCCGAGCTCCTTCATTGCTTCATCAATTGTTATTTCCTTTCGCTCTCTCTTCTTAATGACCTCATCTAAAAGAAGAATTGATACTTCAAGTCTCTTTCTGCCTTTGTATTTGTTTTTTTTAGCTCCCATTTCTATACCGAATCTCTGTTTAGCTTTAAAAGCTTGTAGCTCATTGCTGTAAAGTGGATAAACAACCCCATGCATCATTTTTCTATTTGAAGCATCTATGCTAAAAGTATCAGTTACAAGAGTTGCCCCGTGAGTGATCACATCCAAAAGAAATTTAAGTACTTTACTATTTGATTTTGAAAGCTCTGTAATGTTTTTAGCTGTAATCTGATCCCCATAATGCACGTCTGCAGGGTATTTTTTTGTTGTTGGAGAGAAATATTTTTCCACAATAAAATTATCCCCACTGTAGTATTTATCTGTTCGTATTAGCCATTCTAAGTGGTCAAGATAATCTAAATGCACTTCATCTAATAGCTCCAATAGGTCCTCTCTGTTCTTCTGCGGGGTACGCTCGTAAATGAATGTAGGCAGTTTGTTTTCTCTAATATAAACATCTTTTCTGAGTTCTAAGTTGAGCCCAGGGATACCTTGAAAAACAGAAGGGTCTAGCAAATCTATGATGTCATAATACGGCTTAAATTCATAACGATAAGTATCATCTTCAAAGTAGATCTGCTCAAGATAACAGACTGGGTATTTAATTTTCAATTTATCCACAGCAACGATTGTTGCTTTAACAATCTGCTTCTTCATGCTCCACCAACCTCTCGTACGATTCTTTAATAATCAACTGGTACCTCTTCAACACCATATGATTATAAAAATCTTTTTGAATTCCACTTAAAAACTCGGTATTCTTTATTATCTTTTCTATTTGTTTGTAATCGAACCGCTTGAACACCGTTTTTAGAGCCTCATTGCACTCAGGATATTTCAGGCTGCTTATTACTTCGTAATAAGAACTCTTTTTGCCATTTAGTAATATTTGCGATTTAGGAAACACATATATACGTCTTTGAGTTTCTTCCACGCTCTTGATGATTAATTCCATTTCATCTTCATCAGTTAGTTTTGGATATAAACAAGAGCCGTTGTCGAAAATAGGCGCCAATGAGTATCTGTTGTTTTGTTTAATAAACCCCCAGTTGCCACCGTGCCTATCGAAGTTGCCAAGTAATGCATCTAGGATATATAATTCCCAGAATTGTCTAACCGTCTGTGCCGGGTCTTCGAGTTTATTGTTTAAATCTAATATTGCCGTGATATCTTTGTAGGAATAAGTGAATTGCTCTCTATCCTCTTCAATACTGCTCTCGCCGACATCATTAAAGGCCACAAATTGTTGGCCTTCTCCAATAAAATCTTTTATGGCTACCACTGGTTCGCCGTCATAAGTTCCAAGATATACTTTTTGAACGTCAAATCCCATACTTTCTATAATTCTACATCCAAGATACTCTGAGAGGTGATTATTCCTAATCCCAAAACGTTCTTTCTTTCGGAACTTGATTATATACTCTTCTGCGCCAACTGTAAGTCCAAATTTCCTCTCAGCGCCACTGTAGTGCCTTTTGTTTTTAGGAAAACTATTATATTCCATATTCGGGTCTCCAATCTATGAAGTGCCAATAGGGCCATAGATTAATTATGGCACTATTCGTACTTTAATTATACTCTTCACATAATTAATGTCAATAGGGTCTACAATTTTATTTGGCACAATAGAAATTGGTCAAGTCGGTAGTGTAAGAAACTTTGTGTAAATTCATAGAATCTTCCATGAAAGTAAGTAATGAGATAAAGTTAATTATAAGTAAGGGAGGATTTTTTTATGAGCAGAAATTTAACAGACCAGAGACTGCGCTTCTGCACAGTTTCTGGTCTGTTTTTGTTTGAGGACGGTTCTTGTCGGTTGGCGGAGTGAAAGCTATTTGTTTGTATCCATAATGCCGTAGAATAGAATATCTCTGAAATAGGCGTCTTTCAGGCGGAGTCTTTCTTCGTCTGATTCGATGCCTTTTTGCTTGAAGTAGATGTGCATGTTGAACATTCTTGTCACATAGAAGTAGTAGATTAGGTCCAGATCCAAGTCTTTTCGCAACATGCCTAAGTCTTTCATTTCAAGAAGCTCTTCATAACAGCGATCATGGAGTTCATCGGCGTAGCTTCCAAAATAGAAACGATGTTGTACCTCCATGGGAACCTTGTACCAGGTTTTGTTGAAGGCGTTTTCTCTTGGCGTATAAGCAAATTCAACGGGCAGGGTTTTTACCTGTAAGAAGGTTTGCCCGTAGCATTCCTTCTGTTTTCTCAGATACTTCTTCTCGATTTTCACCATCAGATAGAGGTAGAGATCTTCCTTGTCATCGAAGTATTTATAAAAGCTGCCAATGGATATGCCAACGCTTTTGACAATTTCCCTGATGGTGATTTCCTCGTATGGAAGATCGATAAAAAGATCGTAGCATTTTTCAACGATTCGATTCTTCTTTTCTTCTGATAAATTTAAAAAGGTTTGTTTTGGCATCGATATTCATCCTATCTCTTTAAAATTTTGATACGGGTGTACAT
>JABXKX010000187.1 GCA_013619035.1 Peptostreptococcaceae bacterium | reverse complement strand
ATTCTATCCGTTGCATCTATACAAGCCCCTGTTAGGCGACTGGGTTTGTTATCTTTCATTAAACCAATAGCAGTGGTTCTAATGAAATCTTCTTCATCATTTTTTAGAATTCTATAGGTTAAATCTAGATTCTCATGTTTTTCAAATACATTATCGATTGCATCATCTATCAAATGTTGATCATCTGAATGAACCAACGCTCGCCAATGATCCAATTGATAAAGGGTTGTATCAATTGAGAGATGATGTATTTTAAACATGTTGTTATCCCAAATTAAGTCATCGGATAAAATATCATAGTCCCAAGTACCAATCGATGCAACTTCTGTTGCCAACGATAATCTTTGATCTAATTCTTTTCTGTTTTCTTCATTTTCATAATAGCCCATTTTTTTGATGAGTTCATCTTCAATAATTGGAGCTAATACATAATCTTTAACGCCCATTTCAAAAAATTGTTTTATTTTTCTTTGTGTTGCTGATTTACATATAACTATAATATTCTGTCCTAATCCAAACAATTCATTACTCTCAAGTAATAACTGTTTCTCACCCACTAATAACCATTTAGTTGTGCCAATTTGATCTATCGAATCAACAATTTGATAAGTTTTCTTCAGTCTTTTTAAGACAGTTCGTAACATGGTACAATCATGACCATATATAGTAATTTCATTCATTATCATCACCCGTTAGACCTATACCCAAAATTACAAAAAATAACAAAAAAACAGCATTAAAGCTGTTTATACATTGTTTTTGTAATATAGTTCATACACTCTATTAAGTTTTTCAATGTTTCTTCGTCTAAAGACTCATATTTATCATGTACACCTTTCATCACTTGAAAGTAACAAGCATCAAGTTTGGCTTTCCCTTTTCGAGTAATGTGATATACTTTTTTTCTAGCGTCTATATCGTCTTTGATGCTTTCTAAATAATGTCTTTCAATTAAGTTTTTGACGACTCTTCTACCTTGACTAGTAGACATATAAAGATCTTTACAAATCTCTGAAAAATACTTCCCTTTAAAGAAATACAAATATTCTAAAATGCTATATTCTAATTGAGTGATTCCCTCTGGTTGATACTCTTTTGTAATTTCAAAAGCATTTCTTTGTATATCACTCATAAATTGAAAATAAACTTGATTAAAAGTATCTCGTACCACTTTATCCTCCAATCATCTCAAATAACATTTTTGCAACCAATGCAAAAGATACAATAACAAATACTGGTTTTATAAAACGCGCCCCATTTTTAATTGCAAGTGTTGCACCGACTCTAGCACCAATGATCATTGCAACAGCCATAGGCAATGCATATAAAAACCAAATCTGACCATTAATTAAAAACAAAATAAGTGCTGTGAAATTACTTGTAAAGTTCATAAATTTTGAATTGGCAGAAGCTTTCTTAAAATCATAACCAAAAATACCTATTAAGCCAAATATTATAAACGAGCCCGTGCCAGGACCAAAGAATCCATCATAAAATCCAAGTCCTAATGCTAAAATCATACCCAATAATATTTTCTTTTTGGTTAATCCTGTAAACTTATTATATAATCCTAAATCCTTCTTTAAAAGCGTATACGATCCAATAATTAAAACCATGACAATAATCAAAGTTTTAAGAAACTCTGGATCTATTAATAGTACCGTCATTACACCTAAAGCCGAACCAACTAATGACAGGGGTAATAAATACTTTAATAAACCAAAATTGACTTCGCCACTTTTAAAATAGTGATACGCTGAGGAAATCGTACCCATTGATGATGCAAATTTATTGGTTCCAAGAGCTAAATGAGTTGGCATTCCTGTAGCCAGTAACGCAGGTATTGTAATCAACCCACCACCACCTACAATCGCATCCACCATAGCTCCTAAAAACCCAGCCATACAAACGATAATAATTTTTATAACCATACTGTCCTCCAACGTTAATTATTATATCACAAATCAGCGTAAAAGAAGTATAGCTTTCTGCCACAATTATATAATTTAAACAACCTCAGAAAGGACATCACTTTTTTCAAACACTAGTTTTAAAAATCTATCCAACTCATGATTTCCTTCTAATTCGACCCGCTCTATAACGTCTAAAAACAACACTGGTTTAATGAATTTAAGAGTCACCAATCCATTCTTAATAGTACATGATTCTAAGTGCTCAAAAGGATAATTGACACCTCTATAAACCAGACTAGAGTCATAAATACCACTTTTCCCTTTTGTACTTCTCAAGAACAATATATTCATAAGAATCATTAAACCTAATACAACCAGTTTCCATATGCCTGAAAATCCAATGATTAAAATCACACCAAGTATATTCACCCCGATAATAGTTAACCAACCAATTTTATTGCTTTGGCTGGTTTCAATAACAAGCTCAGGATTTGAATGCATGATGACTTTAAACTCCAATAAAACCAATATCATTGGGACAGTTGATATAATTATCATTACAATTGGTACCATTACTAGAAAAAGAAAACTGTTTTTCATAAAAAATTCACTCACAGAGTTATCATATATAGCATAAAACTGAAATATCAGTATTGGCATATTGTAACAAAATGCGATGATTGAATTTAGTGTACTTTTCTTGATTCTCATACATCCTCCACTTATGCTTCAATTTTGTAAGTCATTAGAACAGTATCTTTCAAATAGTCATTTTTTAGGATACCATCACTATATAATAAGATTTGATCCTTATCATCTGAAACAGGTAGAAAGCCATTCTTTGTATAAAATTGTTGTGCCCATACAGCTTTTTTATGAACAAGTAACACTATTTCACTCATATGTAATTCTTCTAGAACGTTTAACAAATAGTCAATTACTAGGCTTCCCAAACCTTTATTTTGAAACTCCGACTGTATATAACATGCTACCAAATAAATTGTATGTTCATTCATTTTTTTAGTACCAACAAATCCAATAGCATCTCTATCATTTTCAATAATAAATGTATCATAACTCTTTGATATACCATGTTTCAAAAACTTTTCAGCTTGTTTGTTAAAAGCATTCTGCATAAACTCATTATAAAGAGGCGCTACAGATATACATGTATCTGATAGAATTGAACGATCTTCATTATTTGCGGGTCTTAACTTTATCATACAACCTCTAATCTTTACTTAATTATCACATTTTTTTGACTTATTTATCTTCAATAGAATATTTTGATACCTCACGTATCGGATTATACTAAAGTTATTCATTTAGCTCAGATGCAGTAATACGCTTGCCTCTATTATAGTAAAATAACCCTAATGCTAATTCTAATAATGAAATAAATAAGGCTATTGCCACTCTGAAAACTTCATACGTTCTATACCTTTCAAGGCTAATATGAGCAAGAGTTATTAAAGAATTGTATATCACAGGTATTAAACTTAAAAACGATGTAATTGATGCCAAGATTAAGAACACACCAAGATATATGAAATACTCTTTTTTATCTATCGTATCAACACATTTATTTTTTGAAATACGATTTATTATGAACATGATAATAAAGATAATCCCATAGATATAAGAACTCGAAATAACACTCATAAGATTCGATACTACAGGCTGATCAAGCAGAACACTAACCTGCATGCTCATCATTAATACGCTGCTCAATAAACGTAGTAACGTATTAAGAATACACATTCCTGATACTATGTAAACTATCTTAGATATTTTATGACTCATCTTCTCTCCTTCTTGATTTTTAATCCATACTACTTTATTAGCTACTTATATATCCTGTTATTAATTAATAACTCAAGATTAACGAACCTCTGCACCACCCCAGTCTACAACAGTAAAACCTTCTCTAATGGCTTTAGTGAGTATCTGAGGTTCTAACTCTACAGATGTTTCTACACCTTCAAATAACATGAATACACGAATAAGCGACTGTGGTTTGGGTGTAATATCCAAACATGCGATTTGATCGTAAGACTCCTGCATAAAATGAATTTTGTTAAATGAATTGTTCTGCATCTCAGGTAACCAATAAGTTATAAAGTCATTTCTTTCTCTATAGTTCAGTCCCATTAGTTCTAACTTCTCATCCAGAAACACTGCAGTATCTTCTCCCGAAACTACAAATCCAGTATCTATTGATAGAGTCTGGTCTGTAATGCCTTCCCAGTACAAATATGCATAATGATGATCATCTACAATGAGTTCACCACTCGGATAAGCTGTAACTTCCCATTGTCCTTGATAGTTAGGATATGTGGTTGTTAATTCACATGAAGTAATCAATTTAACAATCACTTCCGTTTCCTCTTCAGGATACAAGTAAATTATCGGTTTTTTGTAAACTGTACTAATCTGAGGAAACGAAACAGATGACAGTTCCTTATAAAGCGTTTTAACATCTTCATCTTCTGTTTTAAGTATTTCTGTTTCATCATTATATATCAGTGTATAATCTTCATGGACTTCAACGCCTTTATCTTCATCTGTAAACTTCATGGTTATATAAAACACAATTTCATCATCGGTTTTGGTCTGTTGATTGACTACGGTGTATTTAAGTTGATTCAGAGTCTCAAATAACGGTGCCCATTCTTCTAGAGCATATTCTGTTAAATTTGCATCAGTAATCAATCTGGGTTCGTTAGATGAAACCTCTTGAGTCTTATCATTAGAGTTTACTTCAGTATTATTGACCGATACCATCACAGAATCATCTGATAAAGGATCTATGATACTTTTTATTGTATTCACATCATTATTATGCAAAATATCAATACGTTGATTTCCATTTGATATGCTCATTTTAACAACATCATCAAAAGACAATTCTATTTGTTTCTGAACGGGTTCTTTACATCCTATCAACATCATACATAAAAGAAAAATCAATAATCTTTTCATACACCCCTCTTAATC
>JABXKX010000511.1 GCA_013619035.1 Peptostreptococcaceae bacterium | reverse complement strand
GTCCATAATCACGTTTAATTGTATTTAAATTCCCAGCGAGTATCATTTCACCTTCATCAATCAAAAGAATTTCTTCGCAGAATTCTTCAACATAACCCATTTGATGACTTGAGAAGATAACCAATTTCTCACTCTGAATTTGTTCTCGAATGATTTCTTTTAATATTTGAGAATTAACAGGATCCAAGCCACTAAATGGCTCATCTAAAATAATAATTTCAGGATGACATAAAAAAGTGGATGCCAGCTGAACTTTCTGTTGATTACCTTTTGAAAGAGTTTCTAGCTTTTTATCCTTATACTCCATAACCCCTAATCTATCAAGCCAATACAATATATTTTCTTTTAACTCTGATTTGGAAAGACCTCTTAATTGACCTAAATAGACCAGCTGTTCATAAACTTTCTTTTTAGGATATAAACCACGTTCTTCAGGCAAATAACCTATTTGAAATTCGCGTGGCTTAAATGTATTGCCATCTAAAAGTATGGTGCCATTAGATGCTTGAAACAAATCCATTAAAATTCTGATGGTGGTTGTTTTTCCTGCACCATTTCTACCAAGTAAACCAAGGGCTTTCCCACTGGTTACTTTGAATGATAGCCCATGAAGTACTTCATTTTCCCCAAAGTTCTTCTTTAGATTATTAACCTCTAAATGCATTGTTCACCTCTCCTTATTTATTGATACTTTAATAAAGTATATCATTTAGATCAAATCAATGTATTAATAATCTATTAATTTCCAAACTATAAAATTAGTTAAGCTCAGGTATTCATTAGGTTTCAGCTCTTTAAGAATTAAAGTATTTTGACTAATCCGAGTGACGTTTGATAATTAGAAAATATACATAGCAGTCTTTTTTGGGGGATTATGGTTTCTGGAAGATCTTTCTTTATCATGTGAGATAACTATCATTTTCATCTTTATGGTTTCAATTTTGGGGTATACTGTAGTAAAGGAGTGCATATGAAATTATACGTTAATATAGGTAAAAGCAATGACTTTCAATTGGTTAAACTAAAAGCAATATTAAGTAACCACTTAACAATAACAGAGATCTTAGAGCCCGATGTGGATATGATGTTAATTACACGTTGGCAAGAGAGTTACTTAGAAACAAATGTAAAAGCAATATTTATCCCTTTTACGGGTTTGAATAGATTCCCTTTGGATGTCTTAAAGACTAATAACATAGAAATCTTCAATACACATGCAAAGGCTGATAGTGTTGCTGAGAAAGCTTTTGCACTAACACTTTCTGTTTTAGGCAAGATAGTCTTATATCATAATGAGCTTTCTAAACATGGTAGATGGCTAACAAGAGAGTATTGGGGAGAAGAATTCTGGCACAGTCTTAGACAGAAGCGCTGTGGATTTATAGGCATGGGGCATATTGCTTCTCATATCATTTCCTATATAAAGCCGTTTCACTGTTCAATTGTAAATTTAGAGAGAGACAGACATAAAAACTTAGCTGACAGTTATGTTTCATCTATTGATGAGTTGATCAAAAACAGTGATATTATCTATCTGACTTGTGTTCTAAATGAAGAAACCACAGGAATTATCAATAATCGTCATTTGGAATTGTTGAAGGATAAGGTGATTATCAATGTTTCAAGAGGAGAAGTCATTGATGAAGAAACACTATACTTAGGACTTGAAAATGAATTGTTATTAGGTGCCGGTATCGATGTATGGTATGATTATCCTCAAAAAAACATACAAATGCCGTCTCAGTACGATTTATCTAAGTTTGATAACATAGTCATGTCACCACATGCAGCCTGTCATACTGAGGAAAATAAGGATGGTTATTATGAAGATATATTTGATCAAATAAAAAAATATTCAAAATTAAAGTAGGGAAATGTTTTTTGGGTACAATAACAATAGTACTAATGGTATCAGTTACCATAACTTTGAAAGGAGCAATCATGGCATTTATTTTAGGATTAGGCATAGGGTTTGTTTTATTAATTGGTTTGGCTGGTTTAGCAGCTTACATATTGATGGCGTTGGCTTTAATGACAATGGCTGATAGAAAAGGAATTGAAAACGCTTGGTTGGCATTTATACCAGTAGCCAATATGTTCATTTTAGGCAGTATTTTAGGGGAATTAGATTTCTTTGGTACAAAGATTGAAAAACCAGAAATGATCTTACCGATTTTAACACTGGCATCATTTTTCTTCAGTAGTTTTGGATTTGTAGGATCAGTGATATCGTTATTCTCATTTACGGTTACTTTACTTGCTTATTTCCAATTGGTTGAGATGTATAAAAAGGGAAGTGGCATATTGTACGTGGTTTTATTGGTCTTATTGGCACCCGTGGGTGCATGGTTATTCTATAGTATTCGTGAAAACACACCTATCACTGTAGAATAATACTTTCAAATAATCATAATGAATTGTAAGAAAGATGCTTTTGCGATAAAATGAAAGTATCTTTTTATTTGGAGGATTTATGTATAAATTAATCTCGTTAGATTTAGATGGTACCTTGTTGGATAATGAGTCTAAGATAAGTGAAAGAAACTTAGAAGCAGTGCTGTCATGCCATAGAAATGATATTCAAGTTGTTGTGGCAACTGGGAGACCCCCGCGATTTACATTTGGCTATATACCTGAGGTGTTAACCAAAAACTATTGTGTGTGTTACAATGGTGCTCAGATATTTCGATTTGGTGAACTGGTCTATGAACAAGCAGTGGATACAAAAATTCTGAATGCTATTTTAGCGGAAATAAGAGTTAATGAAAAAGTGATTTTAGAAGGGAAAAAATCGATTTATAGTAATTTTACTATGACCACTCTGTGGGAAGATGTTCAACATAAACCTATAAGTGGAGCACACCAAAATGACGTTGTATACAAATTGTTGGTGGTCGATCCTTCAAAAAATTTATACGAAAAGTTAAACAAAAAATATAGCACACATTGTTATGTCGTAGAAACCGATGGTGGTAATTTGATTGAGATTATGGATAAATCCGTTTCTAAATTGAATGCGATTATGTGGGTGGCTAAAGAAGAACATATTGACTCTAAGTGCGTTATGGCCTTTGGTGATGATTTAAATGATTTAGAAATTATTAATGGTGTCGGTATGGGTGTTGCTATGGATAATGGGCACAAACAACTGAAAGCCATTGCAGATATAATCACATTAAGCAATGAGGATGATGGCGTTGCTGTTGTCTTAGAAAAAATGATAGAGGGTTCTTATGAGTGAAATGATATCAATTAAACAAACCATAGAAGATGTAATCAATGCCATTCACTCGGTTATTCAAGTGGATGTAACCGTAATCGATAAAGAGTATAACCGTATTGCTGCAACTGGGTTATATGTCGATCTAATCGGTCAGAAAGTCGCAAAAAACTCTGTATTTTATAAAGCGTTAAATACAGGGTATGAATATATTGTTGAGTCACCTCGTGAAGAAGAGGTTTGTCAGGATTGTGAGCGGAAAAACATCTGTGAGGAGTATGCAGAAGTATGTTGTCCGATATTTATAAATGAAGAGGTTATTGGTATTATTGGTTTAGTAGCTTTTGATGAATTTCAACGTGATGAAATTATTAGCAATAAGTTGAATTTACTGAATTTCTTAAAACAAATGGCTAATTTGATTTCAACAAAATTGATAGAACATCAGCAAAAAGAAGTTCTATTAACACAATCTAAGCAAATAGAAGTGTTGTTTAATTATATTGATACTGCTGTCATAGCAGTGGATACGACTGGACAAGTTATCAGGTCTAACTGTACCGCTAAAAAAGTATTGGATATAAAAGAAAACGAACCTTTTGTGGTGCCTTTTGATGTCTTATCAAAAGACTCTGTAAATGATGTATTAGAACTAAAATCAAATAATCAGATAGATCGGTTTATTTATCAGACAAGACCGATAATCGTTGATGGTAAAGTAGAACAAACCGTTGTGACATTATCTAAGGAATTGGATTTAATTCATGTGATGAACGATATGGTAAATATGAGACATTCCATCAGTTTTGATCAAATTATAGGATCGAGCAATTCGATTTATAAAGTGATTCAGAGTGCAAAAAAATCTTCGAAATCCAACTCGACTGTTTTGATTCAAGGTGAGTCTGGTACCGGTAAAGAATTATTTGCAAGAGCAATCCACGATGAAAGCAGTCGAAAACATATGCCATTTGTAGCGATTAACTGTGCAGCCATTCCTGAAAGTTTAATTGAAAGTGAATTGTTTGGTTATTCGGATGGGGCTTTTACAGGTGCTTTAAAAGGTGGTAAACCCGGAAAGTTTGAAATCGCTGATGGTGGTACAATTTTTTTAGATGAAATTGGAGACATGCCAATACATCTTCAAACAAAACTTTTAAGAGTGTTACAAGAAAGAGAAGTGGAACGAATCGGTGCAAAGTACTCTACGCCAATTGATGTTAGAGTCATAGCAGCCACTCATCAGGATTTAGAAAAACGCATTGAAGTAAAAATGTTCAGAGAAGATTTGTTTTATAGATTAAATGTGATTCCATTGTTGCTTTCACCACTACGTGATCGTAAAGAAGATATATTGCCTTTATCTGAATTTTTCTTAACGCGTTACAATCAAAAGTTAGAAAAATCAATTACTGGTTTTTCTACTCATGTGCATGACTTCTTCTATTCTTATGATTGGAAAGGCAATATCAGAGAAATGGAAAATATGATTGAGTATGCGGTTAATATGTGTGATACCGATGAAATTGATATCAGTCATCTACCTGAAAGGTTTATACATAATAATGTTATTGATCCATTAGATATAAGAATTTCAAATTTAGAATCACTTGAAAAAAATGAAATAGAAAAGGCCGTAAAACAATTTTCAAGGAACAAAGAAGGCATCGAAAAGATGGTAAAAGCGCTT
>JABXKX010000171.1 GCA_013619035.1 Peptostreptococcaceae bacterium | reverse complement strand
AGAAAATCTCAAAAAAGTATTAACATACATCAGTATATGTTATATAATTATATATGGTTGTTTACGAGGTTGAAATATGATAAATGGAAAAACAAGATTGTTGTGTTTACTGGGTTCACCAGTAGAACATTCATTTTCTCCGACGATGCACAATGCATCCTTTCAAAAATTGGACATCAATGCAAGGTACTTAGCATTTGATGTTCATCCAAACACACTAAAGCAAGCTGTAGAAGGATTGAGAGCCCTTCAGTTTATAGGTGCGAATGTCACAATTCCGCACAAAGTAAACGTGATGCAGTATGTTGACGTATTAGATCAGAAGGCTGCTATGATTGGAGCCTGTAATACACTTGTTCATAAAAATGAAAAGGTATACGGGTACAACACAGATGTCAGTGGCTTCATTGAATCTTTTAAGCAAATTAACTTTGAGTTCAAAAACAAAAAAATAGCAATTTTAGGTACTGGTGGTGCTGCTAAAGCAGTATTAGTAGGTTTTTTATGTGAAGGTGTTGAGACTGTTCACTTATTTTCGCGTACCCTTGAAAAGGCACAAGAACTTTCTAATAGTATAGCTGATTATGATAATATTATACCAATGACTTATGATGTTTTGGATTCTGATTATGATTATGATGTTGTGGTGAATACCACACCTTTAGGGATGCATCCAAATGAAGGCAAAACAGTTGTTAATCCTACCAATATTGGGTATAAAGATACAGTATTCTATGATTTGATTTATAATCCGGACGAAACTGAATTTTTAAGACTTGCTAGATTATCCAATAGACGTACCATGAATGGCTTGGATATGTTGATATACCAAGGTCTTGATGCGTTACAACTCTGGTTTGAATTTGATAAGGCCAAATGGACAAGAGAAGATGTGTTAAAAGTACTTATGGATAGCAATATAATATGATGAGAGGGAATCTATGAAGATGAAAAAAAGCCTGCGTTTAGGTGATTTACTCGTAAACTCAGGCAAAATTAAAGATGAACAGTTGGAATTTGCACTTCAGGTTCAGAAAGAGCAAAAGAAAAAACTTGGAGAGACTTTAATAGAATTAGATTTCGTAACTGAGAGAGATATTATTGAAGTTCTAGAATTTCAATTAGGCATTCCTCAAGTAGATTTAGAAAAGTATTATATTGAACCAGACGTACCACATTTGATTGCAGAGGCTTTTGCAAGATCAAATCTTTTAATTCCAATTAAAAGAGATGGTATGAGACTGGCTGTTGCGATGAGTGATCCTCTGAATATCTTGGTAATCAATGATTTAGAAATTGTAACAGGATTAGAAGTGGAACCTAAGATTGCTACTGAAAAAGATATTAGAAATGCAATTGACCAGTTTTATTCTAGACGATCAGCTGAAGAAGCTGCTGAAGAGTTTACTAAAGAATATAAACTTGAACAAGATAATATTGATAAAGAGCTTTTAAAAGAGATAAATAAAGCACCTGTTGTAAGGCTTGTTAATACAATTGTTGTACAAGCAGCACAGTCGAGAGCTTCCGATATACATATTGAACCAGCAGAAGAATATTTAAGGATTCGCTTTAGAATTGATGGTGATTTACAAGAAGTCATGAAGCCTGCTAAACAGACACATGGCGCTATTGTAACTAGAATCAAAATTATGGCGAAATTAGATATTGCAGAAAGAAGAATTCCACAGGATGGTCGTATTGAGATCAATGTTAAGGGAAGAGAACTTGATCTTCGTGTTTCGACTATTCCAACGATACATGGAGAAAAAGTTGTAATTCGATTACAAGATAGAACAACATTCTTAAAACCAATTGATTCTTTAGGTCTTAATGATGCAAACTATAAAGCTTTCCAGGAAATATTGAAAGCGAGAAATGGTATTGTTTTGGTAACAGGACCTACAGGATCAGGTAAATCGACTTCTTTATATGCCATGTTAAATGAACTGAACGAAGCTAAAAGAAATGTCATGACCGTTGAGGATCCCGTCGAATATAGAATGGATGGTATCACTCAGTCTCAAGTAAATCCTAAAGCGGGTTTTAGTTTCCCAGAAGGATTAAGATCCATGTTACGTCAGGATCCTGATGTCATTATGGTGGGAGAAATTCGTGATACGGAAACCGCTGAAATTGCTGTTAGAGCTGCTATAACAGGTCATGTTGTGTTAAGTACACTGCATACAAATAATGCAATTGCAACAATTAATAGACTTGTTGATATGGGGATAAAACCATATCTTGTATCTTCTTCAATAGTTGCAATTGTCTCACAACTATTGGTAAAACAAATTTGTACGTCGTGTAAAGTACCATACATTCCGGAGCCGGTTGAGCTTGAGATGTTAGGTCTCAAAAATTTAGATTTAAATGTAGAATTTTATAAAGGTACAGGATGTCCACACTGTAAACAAACAGGATACAGAGGTCGAACGCCAATCTTTGAAGTTTTACAATTTGATAATGATATTCGTCAGATGATTACTGATGGTAAATCATCTAATGAAATCAAAAGAATGTTATCGAGTAAGGGTATTAGGACATTACAAGATAATTGTTTAGAGTTGGTATTAAAAGGAGACACTACTGTAGAAGAATTACTAAGAATATCTTATACACTGGAGGGCTAAAATGTCTATCGTTGAATTATTAAAACTGGCACACAGAAACAAAGCATCAGATGTTCATATAACTGTAGGAGTACCACCTGTATTTCGTATCAATGGTAAATTAGTACATATTGATAATATTGATAACTTAATGCCAGATGATACACAAGAAATAGCTTTTGAACTGTTGAGTGAAAAACAACAGAAATTGTTAGCTGACAAAGGGGAAATTGACTTTTCTTATGCAATTGGTGGGATAGGAAGATTTAGGGTAAATGTTTACTCTCAACGTGGATCTTATTCAATTGCGATTAGACCGATCCCTCTTGAAATCCCTAGTCATAAGGAACTTGGTTTACCGGATATATTATTGGAATTGTCTGAAAGGCAAAGAGGTTTGATTTTAGTAACTGGTCCAACTGGTTCTGGTAAATCTACTACTTTAGCGACTATGATAGATCATATCAATGAAAATAGAAGATGTCATGTATTAACTCTTGAAGATCCAATTGAATATTTACATAGACATAAATCAAGTATCATTAATCAAAGAGAAATTGGCTATGATACAGAATCTTATGCAACTGCTCTAAGAGCGGCTTTAAGACAAGATCCAGATGTAATATTAATTGGTGAGATGAGAGATTTAGAGACTATTTCAGTTGCCGTAACAGCAGCTGAAACAGGTCACTTAGTGTTAGCTACACTTCATACAATCGGCGCTGTATCAACTGTGGACAGAGTGATTGATGTCTTCCCATCAGAACAACAACAGCAAATAAGAGTTCAATTGGGATCAGTCCTTCAAGGTGTAGTTTCTCAACAGCTTGTTAGACGTGCTGATGGTTCAGGAAGAATTGGCGCTTTTGAGATCATGCTTTGTAATCAAGCTGTAAAAAACTTGATTAGAGAGGGAAAATCACATCAATTGTTGTCTTCAATACAAACAGGCAGAAAAATAGGGATGGTGTCTATGGATACATCTTTAGTAGAATTGTACAAACAAGGAATTATAACAGTGGATGAAGCACTTGCACATTCAGTTGATAAAACATTTATCAAGCGATTATTATAAAAGGTGACTAAATGAGCATTTATGTTTACGAAGGAAAGACCTATGATGGTAAGAAAGTTAAAGGTGAGCTTGAGTACGATTCTAAATCTCAAGCCGTTACTGAATTAAGAAAACAAGGTATCTTTCCTATCAAAGTACAACCGAAAGAAGATTCGAGTAAAGAAATCAATTTCTCTTTTGGTAAAAAAAGAGTAAAAAACAGAGCATTAATCATCTTTTGTAGACAGTTTGCAGCAACTTTAGACGCTGGTATTTCAATTATTGAATGTCTAGATATCTTAAGACAACAAGCTGATGACAAATTGTTAAAGGAAGCTCTTGATGATGTTTTTAATGAGGTACAAAAAGGCATCACACTTTCAGTTGCAATGAAATCACACCCAAGAGTTTTTCCTAGAATGCTTGTCAATATGGTAACTGCAGGGGAGTACTCAGGTGCATTATCTGATATTCTTCATAGAATGACTGAGCATTATGAAAAAGAAGATAGAATTAATTCTAAAATAAAGAGTGCAACTATTTATCCCAAAATTTTGGCAGGAGTAACTTTTATTGTTGTAACTGTTTTGCTTATATTTGTTTTACCAAACTTTGCAAATATGTTTGCAGATATGGGTGCAGAACTTCCTATGATGACACAAGTCTTGACGAACTTCGGTACATATGCAGCAAAGTACTGGTATATCCCGGCGGGTATTATAGCAGTTGTTCTGTTACTGTATAAAAATATGGTTTCAACAGATGGAGGTCGAATAAAAGTAGACAAATGGAAAATGGAGTTACCGTTGTTTGGGACTCTAATAAAGAAAGTAGCCACTTCAAGATTTTCTAGAACGCTTGGAGCCATGTTAAGATCAGGTATTCCAATTATTGAAGCCATGGAACAAGTAACTCAAGTAATTGGTAATAAACATATCGAAAACGAACTTAGAGGCACTATGGACAGTATAAAGCGTGGTGAAGGTATTTCTAAACCGTTAGCTGCCATTAATATATTCCCGCCAATGCTTATCTCAATGATAAGGATTGGTGAAGAAACGGGTACGATAGATGATCTATTAATGAAAACATCAGAATTTTATGATGAAGAAGTTGAAAGAGCATCAACAAACATGATTGCCATGTTAAACCCGTTGATCCTATTAGTAATGGTATTAATTATCTTGCCGATATTAATAGCAGTAGCACTACCAATGTTTGATATGTATAATCATATGTTATAATG
>JABXKX010000081.1 GCA_013619035.1 Peptostreptococcaceae bacterium | reverse complement strand
CTGAGAACATCCTGAATGCTGAGTGGTTCAGAACAGTTGAAATGTCTGGATTTACAGCTAATGTAATAGATACATTAAATCATGACGCTTCTATATCACCACTTTTAGATTCAACATCTTTAATCAGAAAACTATTAAATGATAAGTAATATGAAAGACCATGTCATCATCGACATGGTCTTATTTTTTTACAATGTTTTAACAAACTTTGCCAGTCCTTTAAAGCCCTCTTCATTTTGTTTATAAACACCCGAATCTTCTAAACCTTTAACAAATACGTCACCAATCACTTGTCTAACCGTTTCGTAAACATGATCTCGGTCCTTTGAGGTTATTTTTTCTTCAATTTTAGTAAGAATAATTTCAAACTTATTATCTGTTAATGGTGTATTAGAAACAATATAATTGGTCAGCATATTCATTTCTTCAACCAAACGACTTGGTAATACTGCGAGTCCCATAACTTCAATTAATCCAATATTTTCTTTCTTTACAGGATGAACTTCAGGATGAGGATGAAAAATACCAGTTGGATGTTTATCATCCGAGCGGTTATTTCTAAGAACCAAATCCAATTGATACATCCCCTCTTTCTTTCTAGCTATAGGGGTAACTGTATTATGTCTGATTTCATTTGTATAGGGTATGATATTAAGTGATTTGTCTTCATAACCGACCCATGCATCAAACATCTTACATGCTGTCGTTTCTACTTTTGATCTATCCTTATCTGATATTCTTAGAACACTTAGAGGCCAATTCAGATGTTCTACTTGAACACCATCAATTGTAAATGCACCTACTACAGTTGCTTTTTCCATAGCAAATTCATTTTTCCCACATTGATAATGATCATGAGTTAAAAGTGATCCCCCTACCAATGGCAAGTCGGCATTAGATCCAATAAAATAATGTGGCATTAAGTCTAAGAAATCCAATAATCGACTAAATGTTTTATGCGAAATCACCATATTTTCATGTTCTGATTTTAATACAATACTATGTTCATTGAAATAAGCATACGGTGAGTACTGTAAAAACCATTCTTCACTTTGAAGCATCAATGGAACAATTCTATGATTGTGTCGGCCAGGATGATTGATATGACCACTATACCCTTCATTCTCTTTACATAATAAACATTTAGGGTAATTGTTTTCTACTTTATTCAGTGCTGCTGCTATCGCTTTTGGATCTTTTTCAGGCTTAGATAGATTAATACTAATGTCCACTTCACCATATGACGACTCCACCTGCCACAACATATTTTTAGAGGTTCTATCCAATCTGATATAATGGCTTTTTTTCGACAAATCATAATAATAGTCCGTCGCTTCTTCCGGTGATACTTTCATCTTTAAATTAAATTGCTCAATCACTTCAGAAGGTTTTGGCATAAATATATCCATGATTTGTGATTCAAACAAATCACTATAAGGCGGTCTATTGGATTCAATAATCCTTTGGCTCGCTGCATAATCTACCAAAACTTTTAAACAGTCAAAATGATTGGTACTTATAATGTCACAAGATTCAAAACTTAAGATATTTAAAGTATCAAACACTCTATTTCTACAATAAACTCGGTCCAATTCTTTGATTAAATTTGCATCAATTGCATATTGAGTTAAGCCTTCTATGGCTTCAAATAATGTCATTTCTACTCCTTAAATCCGTCAGGGAACTTCTTATGAAATTGCCATGCACTTTTAATAATATCTTTTACATCTGTATATTTGGGAGACCATCCAAGGACATCTTTCGCCTTTTGATTAGATGCGATTAATACCGCGGGATCTCCTGCTCTTCTACCTGCTATCTCATATGGAATATCAAAGTCAGTTATCTCTTTTGCTG
This sequence comes from Peptostreptococcaceae bacterium, assembly GCA_013619035.1. The sequence continues at coordinate 3,055 of JABXKX010000081.1, read as the reverse complement.
CTTCAAGCATCTCATAAATCGAGTAACCGTCACCAGATCCCAAGTTAAAAATATCACTTGTATTGCCTTCAAGTAAATACTCAAGTGCTTTGATATGTGCATTTACTAAGTCTTCTATATGAATGTAATCTCGGATACATGTACCATCTTTGGTATCATAGTCATCACCAAATACACTTAATTTTTCTCTTTTATTTAGAGGCACTTGCAGAATGATTGGAATCAAATGCGTTTCTGGATTATGACTTTCACCTATTTCTCCAGAAGGATGCGCTCCTGCTACATTAAAGTATCGTAAAGATACATAAGTCAACTCATGAGCAGTTGATGTCCATTTAATCACTTTTTCCATCATCAGCTTGGCTTCTCCATATGGATTGATCGGCTGAGTTGGATGTGTTTCATCTATTGGAATACGTACGGGTTCTCCATAAGTTGCTGCCGTTGATGAAAATACAATATGTTTTACTTCACTTTTAAGCATTGCTTTTAAAAGTACTTGTGTACCATGTACATTGTTATCGAAGTATTTCAAAGGATCTACCATACTCTCTCCAACCAATGAATTGGCTGCAAAGTGAATGACACCTTTAATATCTTCTTTTGAAAACATATCGTTTAGGAAACTACTATTTCGAATATCACCATTGTAAAACTTAGCTCTAGGATCTACTGCCATTTGATAGCCTGTTTCTAGGTTATCAACTATCACCACATCATATCCTTTATCAATAAGTCCTCTAACGGCATGCGATCCAATATAACCTGCACCACCTGTTACTAATATACTCATAAAGCCTCCTATAATTTACATGCACCATCGCCAATTTCAACGATATGAAAATCTCCTGCATAACCAATTTGCTTTAGATAGTCACGGCTCACAGCCTCAATGACTTCTTCTACATTGGTTTTTGCAACTAAACTAACTGTACAACCACCAAACCCTGCACCTGTCATTCTCGATCCAATAACACCGGTTTGTTGTCTCATACTATCAACCATTGTATCTAATTCTAAACATGATACTTCATAATCCTCTTTTAAAGATTCATGAGAGTCATTCATAAATTGGCCAAATGAAAGTAAATCTCCGTTTTCTAAAGCTTCAAAAGATTTCAGTGTTCTTTGGTTTTCATAAACTGCATGACGGGCACGTCTTAATAACACATCATCTGTTAAAACATGTTTATGTGTTTCAAATGCTTCTATCGTTAACTCGCCTAATGAGCTGATATCCACAACTGATTGCATTAACTTAAGTGCCGTTTGACACTCGTTAAATCTCTCGTTGTATTTAGAGTCTGCTAATGTTCTTTTCTTATTTGTATTACCAATTAAAATGATATAATCTACTAAGTCTAATTTTACATGTTTGTATTGAAGCGTATTGGTATCTAATAATATGGCATGATCTTTTATCCCCATACCAATAATAAACTGATCCATAATACCACAATTAACACCTATATACTCATTTTCTACTGCTCTACTCAGCTTTACCATTTCAAGTCTTTCGATATCAAAACCGTAAAGGCTTTCAAACATCACACAGATTAATAATTCTAATGAAGCACTTGATGATAAGCCACCACCAGGTATATTACCTTTTATTGCTAAGTCAAACCCTGACTCAAATGTGTACCCTCTTTTTTCAAACTGAAGGATGACACCTTTTACATAGTTCACCCATTCATGATCTTCATTAAATTCCAGTTCATTCAACTTTATCTCTACATATCCCAACTCTGGATAGTTTGCTGAATAACATCTAATCAATTGATCGGTTCTTCTTGATGCAACACCATAAGTTCCCAAAGAGATTGTACTTGGAAAAACATGGCCACCGTTGTAATCTGTATGTTCACCAATTAAATTGACTCTGCCTGGTGAAAAAAAGTATTGTAAATCATCTTTCTTATCGAAAGCTTGTTCATATATAAGCTTCAGTTCATTTTTCATGACTTATCCTCCTGTTTACTCTATTTTAGTAAATATAAAATTATAAGTCAATATATTTAGTAAACTTTTTACTTACTACTTTCTCGAATAATCAATTCCGTTGGAACAACAACTTTTTTAGAAATCAAGCGATGATCTTCTAACCGTTCTAACAAGAGTTTTATAGATGTTTCTCCCATAAACTCTTTATGAACACGAAGTGTTGTTAATGGTGGAATGGTATAGTTAGATGTTGGAATATCATTGAACCCAACAATTTGTACCACATCCGGTACTTTGATACTATGTTCATGTAGTGCTCTTAAAGCACCAACAGCCATCGAATCACTGGCAATGAAAAAGGCTTCTGGTAAAAGTTTTGACTCGTTAATCGCTTGTTTCATCAATTGATAGCCACTTTCAGCTAAAAATTTACCAACATATATTTGTTCTTCATCTAAACAATCCAAGCTTGATAAATATGTTTTAAACACATCTTTTCTGGTCTCACCAATTGGAACATTCTCAACACCAGCATACTCACGCCCACCAATATAGCCAATCCTTTTACAGCCAGTGCTGATAAAATGATCTATAATTTTAATCACAGACTTTTCTATATCCACAACCACGCTATCATAGTTTTCTTCAAATGGTGAAGAATCTACAAATACAAGATTCTTAGATATCTTATCAAATTTTCTGATGTCTGAATCTGAAAATTTACCAATACAAATCATACCATCTACACCTTTAAGATGATTTAAATCTTCCTTTGAAGGTGCATATAACTTTACTATATCCACTTGATGTTCATAAGCCTGTTTTTCAATGCCTATTCTAATTGACAAATAGTACGGATCTTCTAATTCTTGATCAATGGTATACCAATGAATCAAACCAATTTTATATTTTGCTTTCACTTGTGTTTTTTTTCTGTTTCTAGGTGATACATACGATAGTCTTTCTGCAACTTCAAATATGAGTTTTCTTTTGTCAATTGACACCGATAATGTTTTATCGTGATTAAGAACTCTTGATACGGTAGCTGGTGAAACCCCTGCTTCTTTAGAAATATCTTTTATAGTAGCCATAATTACCTCTCTTCTAATAT
>JABXKX010000189.1 GCA_013619035.1 Peptostreptococcaceae bacterium | reverse complement strand
GAAGAAATCAGATAATTTATTTTGAATGTTATTAAATTCAAGATTTGAGTTACCACACATAAAAGATGTCTTATTGATATATATCAACGAGTATGTGCTCAAATCAACTTCGACAACTCTTCCTAAAGTTCTTGGAGATAAAATAATTGTTGCTTCTTTCGATTTCAAATTATTAAAATGAACCCACTCCAATTCTCCATTTATTATTTTTTGAAACAATTCATGGTATGAAAGATTTAAAGATATCTTTTCATCCATACAAACCATTGTTGATATATCGGCTAGAATACTCTCGTTTGGTTGTACTTTAACAACCACATGCTGTATTTCATCGCCCTGTAAAGTAAAGTTACAATCTTTCATATAAGTTCCTCCTATAACAATAGTAAGATTATTAATTAATCTTTACAATATACTAGTAGTCATAACTTAAGTGACGTAAGTCACCAAAAAACCTTAAAAGGCTTAAAACTATGCATTATGCAAAGTCTTAAGCCTTTTATTAGATTTTGAATTGATTGATTTCTCTTTGTAATTCTTCAGCCATATAGTTTAACTGTTCTGCAGAACTAGCAACATCATCCATCGCAACCGATTGTTGTTGAACAGATGCGGTAACTTCTTCTGATGCAGCTGCAGCTTCTTCTGATACTGCAGATATCTTTTCAATAGATAAAACAATTTCATCTTTATCTTTATTAACACCGTCAATAAAATTAACAACTTCAGAAATAACTTCTGAAATGGTTTCAGTAGATCGATTAATTTCATTGAAAACTTGATTTACTGAGTAGACAGCACTTTCTTGTTCCTTTGATCTATCTTTAACCTCTGCCATAACAGATACGGTATGTCTACTTTCACTTTGTATACGATCAACAATTTGTTTAATCGTACCAGCTGCTTCATTAGATCCTTCTGCTAATTTCCTAATTTCTTCAGCAACGACTGCAAATCCACGACCGTGTTCTCCAGCTCTAGCAGCTTCTATGGATGCATTTAAAGCCAATAGATTTGTTTGATCAGCAACACTCGTAATCGTATCTAATATACTTCCAATTTCAAACGATTTCTTCTCTAATTCGATAATCGCTTCTTCTATCCTAATTGTTGATTCATTATTTTCTTGTGTTTTAATTTTAAGTTCATTCATAGCAAGAGCGCCATTTGTATTAGATTCGTTTACTTCTTTTGCTGACTTTGCCATTAGTTCACTGTCTTTGTTTAGTATATCCAGTTTCTGAGATAAACTCATAATCAGAGTAGCACCATGTTCGGTTTCTGACGATTGTTGTGATGCTCCAAATGCGATTTCTTCTATGGTTCTTGCAACTTCTTCACTTGATGCACTAACTTCTTCAGAACTTGATGCTAAGTCTTCAGCTGCTACTGAGACTTTTTGAGCAACAGATTTGGATTGTGAAAGCATTTCAGAGAAATGGTCTATCATAACATTGAAATTATTTGACATTTTTCCAATTTCATCCTGAGTTTTCACATGAGATCTAACCGTCAAATCACCATTTTTAACGATTTCCATCGTTTCTTCTAAAAGTATAATCGGTTTAACAATTTGTTTTGATAAAACAATAGCTATAATAGCACCAATGATTAAACAAATGATGACTAAAACAATTGTTGCATACAAAATGGGTCTGGTCAGAACATTTACTTCATCATGATCTAATGTCACTAAAATGGTCCAGCCCAATTCATCAAACTTCTTGAACGTTGCAAATTTGTCTTTACCCTTCCATTCGTATTCAACGATACCTTCATTTTGATTTGTTATAGCATCTTCAATCTCTTTAACTGGTAATTTAACACCAACCATTTCGGGATCATTATGTGTGATCATTTTTAAATCTTGATCAATTAACACCGGGTAACCATTTTGACCTATTTTTATACGCCCCATTTGATCCGATAATGCTTGTATATCAATATCCATCGAAACAATACCAATAAACTCATCTTTATGATCATAAACTGGCGCTGCTACAGACAAAATCATTCTATTTGTTGCTGTATCTATATATGGTTCCGTCCACGCAACAGACATTTTTTCTTTTGCCATTTTATACCAGTCTTTAGTTCTTGGATCATAATCATCAGGTATATCAGACCATGTGGGATCAACCATTTCACCTTTTTCAGTACCTAAATACAATGATAGAACCTCTGGATTATTGGCAAGAAACTTTTTAAATTCTCTCTTCATCCACAAATCCGAACCCGGATCAACATCAATAGATTTTACGGTATCATTATCAGCATAGATTTGTATTGCAACATGATACTTAGACATATAGTTTTCTACCGACTCTTCAACTTCTCTTACCAAATCTACATTTGATTGAGTATAACCTTCGTAAACTACTTTTACTGTATTCTTATATGACATAATGCCTAGTGCAAGAAGTGAAATTGCAATCACTAACACAAATATAACAATCAGTTTTACTTTTAAACTTTTCATGAATACCTCCATCATAAGATAGATTCATCAATCTGAAAATAAACAAAAGCGCACCAAAATCTGTACGCTTTAATATGCAGCCTGGCGATCATAGATTAACCTTAGATCCATAGCTTTGCGTCCTAATCTTTCAATTAGTTTGCCTATATATTTGTTTGTGTAATATTAAGATAAATCATAACAACATGATTAAAAGTATACCATCAAAAATTTAAGAGTCAATATAAATATTTTGAACAACGCTAAGTTATGTACTTTTTACAATCAAATGTTACTTTTTCTCTTCAAGTAAGTAAATACGCGATCCAAAATCACCCATATGTCTGATCGAGTCATTATACCCCGTTCCAATAAATTGATGTGTTAATTTTAGTCCTGCATACATCAGTTCATCTCCACCTGCTTCAAAAGATTCCTTATTGGCTTCAAACATATAGTTATCACTAACCAATTGATGGACAACCCCATTTTCTTTGATTTTAATAGGACTTACTTGATTGATTAAGTCTCCAAAACTTTTCACATTAAAATACTGTTCTCTCGAAACTATGTTGTAATCTTTATTCGGATCTAATCCTAATACTCTTATGGATTCAAATCCTTCATTTGGGATTTGCAACTTCTGATAATTCCCTAAAATATGTTGAGTTTCTTTAGAAACCATCCAAGTCGTAATATTTGAATTAAAAGGTGAATTTAATCTGTTAAAACGTCCATATTGTAATAGTTTTCTATGTGACTTATAATATTCAATCTGTTTAATAATAACTTTCTTTTCAAAATTAGATAGTTTTGTGACATCAAGTTCATACCCTAGAAGTCCAAATATAGCAACGTTGTATCTTGTTTCTATTGGGGTGTTTCTAAGAACCTGATGAGAAGGAATCGCACTCACATGAGCCCCCATCGTTGAGAGTGGATAAACCATTGAAGTACCATATTGTATCATTTGTCTTTCTAATGCATCCGTATTATCACTGGTCCATGTTTGAGGCATATAATATAACATGCCCATATCAAAACGATTCCCCCCACTTGCACAAGATTCGAATAATATTTCTGGAAATGCTTTGTTTAAATTATCTAATAATTTGTATAATCCCAAAACATAACGATGGTTCAACTCTTTTTGTCTATTTTTCGGTAATACATTAGAAAAAGCATCACTGAAGTTTCTATTCATATCCCATTTTACATATTTTACTTTTGAACGTGTGAAAACATCACTCAGTATTGTAAAGAGATATTCAATGACTTCATCATTACATAAATCTAGTATGAGTTGATTTCTACCATAAGAAACTTCCCTATTAGAGTTCTTTATTGCCCAATCAGGATGTTTCTTATAGAGTTCACTTTCTACACTCACCATTTCTGGTTCAACCCAGATACCAAAATCCATACTAATATCATTAATCTTCTTTGATAAACCTTCTAGTCCATTCGGTAATTTTTTCTTATTTTCATACCAGTCTCCAAGCGAAGTTGTATCATCGTTTCTCTTACCAAACCAACCATCATCTAAAACAAATAATTCAATACCAAGTTTATGAGCTTCTTTCGCAAGTTTAATCAATTTTTTTTCATCAAAATCAAAATAGGTCGCTTCCCAATTGTTTATTAAAATGGGTCTAGATTTATTTTGCCATTGTAATGACACCACATTATCATTTATAAAATCATGAAAATTATGACTCATTCTATTATAACCATTAGAAGAAAACGTCATCACGACTTCAGGTGATTGAAAACTACCTTCCGGTTCTAAAGTCCACATAAAATCAAAAGGATTAATCCCCATTTGCACACGTGTTAGTTGATGGGGATTCACTTCAACTGAACCTTGATGATTACCACTATACATCAATGAAAATCCATAACATTCACCGATAGTTTCTGTAGTTAAAGGTCTAGACAGACACATGAAAGGATTATGTGTTGAACTGCTAACACCTCTTTTAGAATCTATCATGAAGATTCCTTCTGACAAAGTCCTCTTATTAATATGTCTTTCTTTTATCCATTTTCCGTCTAATGTTATTAAGTCAAACTTAGAATCCTTAAAATCAACATTGCAACTCATGATTTTATTTATCGTGATATTTTCCTTAGATTTATTCATGACTTTGGCACTACGTGTAATGATATCTTTTTCAAAAAAGACAGAATAACTAAGCAGTATTGCTACATCCACGCATGCATCATATAAAGTTATTTCTAAAGTCTTTACTGAGTCTTCATTTTCAAAACTAGATGGTAATCCTTCTAGTTTTCTTTTACCTGCAAATACTTCATAAGATTGATATAGAAAATCACTGACTGTACTACCATCTTCAAAAGTCAATTCTAGTGAAGGTTGTTTATAATCCCCTTTTCCATAGGTCGCCAATTCCACAGGAGTAGAATCTAAAGTAAAATGATTTGTCTCAGTGCTATAATCCTGTCT
>JABXKX010000524.1 GCA_013619035.1 Peptostreptococcaceae bacterium | reverse complement strand
CAGACATATTAAATCCTTTCACATTAGGTGCAATTAAATCATCTTCTAAATAAATTGTCATTCTATCTTCAATAATTTCATTATACATATTGGAATCCTTTCTATGATATATCTAAGTTCAAACGTATTGTACTTTTTTCCATCATAATCACAAAGTTTAATTCTTCTATAAGCTTTAATCCACGCCTTCGTTCTCGTTTTTCATTATCCAAAGCCCGATAATACCCATTATCTCTAATAAAGCCTTTTCCTTCATCCGAAATCTCAATCATCAATTTTGGTGCATTATACTCAATGGTACAGCTTATGATTTTATTGATATCAAATTTATTACCATGTTCAACTGAATTATTCATGAGTTCTCTTAGCACAAAGCTAACTTTAAATAAAAGCGATTCATCTGATAGGCTCTCATGCTTCTCCATTAACTGAAGCACTTCTCTAACACATAAATCAACTGATTTAAAGCTTGATTGGATTTCATTTTTATAAATCATCAATACACATCAACTCCACAAATAAGGACTCAGTCCTTTACCATTAACATACGACTCAATTTCTAAAAAAAGCTCTATCTAAGACAAATATACCCTAGATAGAACTCTTAAAACAAGACTACTCTACAAAATCAATGATACCTTCTACAATAGACTCAGCACACTTTTCTAAGTAAGCTTCACTTAACAATCTGATTTCTTCATCACTATTCGTTAAGAAGCCAAGTTCTACTAATACAGCACTCATTTCAGTTTCTCTAGTTACCACTAGATCCGGTCTTGATACAATCCCTCTATCTGTTGCATTGGTTTTATCAATTAACTGATCTTGTATGGCTCTTGCGAGTGCTTTATTATTTCTTGAAGTGTCTGGTGCATACAAGGTTTCGATTCCTTTTGCAGCTGTATTCTTTGCAGCATTTGCATGAACACTAATAAATATATCAGCTGGCAATTGATTCGCTATACCGGCTCTATCATATAACTTAACATAATTATCTCTTTCTCTTGTTAAGTAAACTTTAAAACCTGCATTTTCTAACTTTTGTTTTAATATCAATGATGCTCTTAAAACAACATCTCTTTCTTTGGTTCCATTTGGTGATACTGCTCCTGGATCATGTCCACCATGTCCTGCATCAACTACAATAATAAGATCTCTAAACTGTGAATTCTTCAGACTTGGATTTGTAAAAGCAATCTCAAATAAGTTACCTGAAGACTGTTCTTGGTACTGAGCTTCTTCTACTAAATAAATTTGGAATCCATAAGCTGACCCATTATCAGTTACTACAATTTTATTTACAATACCATCATCTTCTTTAACTTCACCAATTTCTAAATTCTTTTTAATTTGATCTTTTGGTACACTAAAGCTTACAGAATGACTGTTCGAATTGTAATGCACTGCATAACTTTCAGACAATGTTAAATCCAATCCAAATTGACTGGTAGCATTTTGTTTATCTTTTGCGTAGTTATAAGTACCATTTTGAGTATCTGCAACATACACAATTATCTTTGAACCCACATCTTGTACATATACATTATCAGATGTTGTATGATTATCTAAATTAACGGAGATCCTTGAAAAACGCACACCAGGATCATATAAAGCACTATCATCAAATTGCTCATAAGTTACAGAATCAATACCAAAATCTTGAACAATAATAGCACTTTCCTTTTCGCTTAATTTAGCATTAATGACATCTATGTAAACTGCATCTCCTAAATTGGTTACATTAAATGCTGGATTTTCATTGGTTTCAATTACAACAGCATTGTAACCATTTACAACTTCAACATCAACGTACTTAACCGAGTTGATTAACTGTACAACCATTTCACCTGTCGAGTCATCGTAATAAACATCTCCATTTCTGAAATAACCCAATCCTACTACCGCACGAACATTCATAGGTGTTGTACTAGTTTGTGTAATGGCCACATCATAGATTTCTTGTATCACATCATTGATAATAAATTTTCCATATTTCGGCGGATCTTTTAAATCTAGTTTTGTATTATGGAAATCAAGTGTTAAGGTATCTTCCCCACCAACAGACTTACCGTCAACTGAGAAAGAAGTTAAACTTACTTCTCCAGATACCTTAAATCTAAGTTCTGGGTATATGCCTGAATCATCATATCTTACAGCAGTAAGTGTTTGCTGTGGTTTGTTAATTGATACTGTTTTTGTTTCACCTTGCCAAAATATCTCATAACCTAAGTGTTCGGAAATAAACTTAACTGGAACCATGGTTCTATAATTACCTTGGTAAGCCATTAGTTTTGCAGGTACACCATTTGGTAAATCATAAGTTTTTCCATTAACAACAGCCTTTGAACTTTCAATTGTCAAAACTATAGTATTCCCCTCATGTGTGATGGTAACTTCTTGAGTATCGCCATTCCATGCAATACCTGCACCAATTTTCTCTGTTATGAAACTAATTGGTACCAATGTTCTTGTATAACCATCTAATTCATATAAAACAGCTGGTACATCTGCAAATACATCATCACCATCGATTAATAAACTAACAACATTGTACTCAGCCACACTTCCATCTTTCCCATCCATTAAATCTACAAATTCTATTTCCATAAACTTATTAGCAAAAGCAACTGATGTCGTCATCAATAACATCGCTAATAACAAAACCATTATTTTTTTCAAAACACTATCCCTCCTAGTACTTTTATCTTATTCAAAACTACTTGTATAAACAAGTATGACATCATTTCTTAATATTTTTTTAAAAAACAACTTTATATAGCTCATCACTATCAGGAGGTGTTACGTATGATAATCTCCCACGTCTTTCCAAATAAACATCTTTAGCTGTTATTTCTCCAATAACGGCTGCTTCTATAGATGCCTCTTCTAAACTATCCATTATTTCATCTATTCTATTTGGTTGAATCGTCATCAACATTGTGCCACTCGATATGAGTCGTAATGGATTTAGATTATAATAATCACAAATTTTTTGAGTCACTTCTGGAATATGTATGGCTTCATATTTAATTACAGCACCCAGCTGAGAACCTTCACAAATTTCCCAAACCGCACCTAATACACCGCCTTCAGTAATATCGTGCATACTTGTAACACCAATCTCACCTGCAATAATACCTTCCTTTACAACAGATACTTTATCGAGCAGATCTTTTGCAATTTTTATTTCTTGTTCTGTAAGTACATTTCTTAACTCATCATTTTTTTCATAAGCTATAATGCCTGTACCCTCTAATCCTGCCGACTTTGTCATGATGATTAAATCACCTTGTTGAAGATTCTTATTGCTAAACAGTTTATTTAACTTTTGTTTACCGATCGCAGTTGACGAAACAATGATTCTGTTAACAGCATTTGTTATCTCAGTATGCCCTCCAACGATTTCAACTTCTAATTTAGTCGCTTCTTCATGAGCCTGAGTCATGATTGTTTTTAATTCTTCCTCAGTCGTACCCTCTGGAGCTAAAATAGTTAATAATACAGCCACAGGTGCAGCACCATTTGAAGCAATATCATTACACGATATATGTATAGCAAGTTTACCAACTTCGCTTGCAGCACCTGTAATTGGATCTGTTGTTAATAAGCAAACTTCATCACCAAATGACACGCCTGCACAATCTTCACCAATACCTGATCTTAAAACGACATCCTCACGATTATAACTGATACTATCCATTATAATCGTTTGAAGTTGTTCATTACTTAATTTACCTATTTTCAATTATTCTTCCTCGTCTTCCTCTGAAACCTCTTTATAGGCTCTGCCAAAATTAAACAGTGATTCATAACTTCTTGTCCACCCTTTAAGAGCGTCATCTACTAAGACTGGCTCGCGTGTGTTGAATAAAGGAATCATTAAAGCATAATTATTGATATCCCTTATTGCAGTCTCGTAAAGTTTATGTAAATTAGAATCATCGTAAATAAGAGTTTTCATCATAATATTATCAAATTTATGACTATCGAATACAGTCTTGTTTAAAATTGTATCACTCAAAAAATACTTTAACATATGTCTAGGGCTAAAATCCACATAATAATGATTGTTTAATATAATATCATATGATTTTGAATTTAAAATAAATGCATAATCATATCGATCTTTTGGTTCAATTTGTACATGAATATTAAGATACTCTTGCCAACAGTCCCTTAACATCCTTGCAATTAAAATATCATTCATATTTTTTGTAGTGGTAATTTTTATATCATCTAAGCCTTCTAAAACTGAAGGGTCAAGATCCATTAAAAGTTGTTTTACTTTATCCACATCAACATATGGCTTACTTGGATTTAGCGAATACAGATCTCCCATATACTCAAAATCACTCGAACTTACTTTTCTTAGTTCTTCTAAAGTTTTTTCGCCAAATACAGAATAAGCTACAGAATCTTCAATGAGTCCATCAAAGGGATTTATAGCCGATCGGTCTATTGCTAAATTCATCAATTGTCTGAGTTTAATATCACGTAGTTTTTCATTGTTTGAATTTATTGTAAAGCCATAAACACCTGGTTTGTCGAGTATCCAAAACTCCGAATCATTTTGAAGAAGTTTATCCAGTTGTGTATAATCCACATCCTGAACAACATCTATAAGCCCTTCTTGGAAATCCTGATAAACACGTTGATCATCATTTCTAAAAATCACATTAATTTCATCAATTTTAACTTTATAGAAGTCATAATAATGAATATTCTTAACCAAAGTAATGCCACCTATAAATTTGTAATTCTCAAAAGTATATGGACCATTGGTAACATCTGATAAAAAGATTGGAATCGGTAAATCCAAGTCAATTACATCTGCGCGAAGAGGCATAAATTCGACTGTAGATAACCGCTTCAATAATTCATCATTTGGATATTTTAGATGAATTTTAAATTCTTTTTCATCAATCACTTCCACATAATCTATAAATG
>JABXKX010000214.1 GCA_013619035.1 Peptostreptococcaceae bacterium | reverse complement strand
AATGAGTATGAAGTAATTCATGTGCTTTATGACTATTAGGCTTGCCTAAGAACTCAGCATATAACTTAGTCATCTCTGGATTTTGGTGAGATTTTCTGATTGGACGAATAACATCTTCTTCATAAAGTGCTTTCGCTCTTTCAGTTAATAAATCAACAACGTCTCTAACCTTTTGAGGTTGTTGAGGTTGTCCACCACCGTTAACACAACCACCTGGGCAACCCATCACTTCGATGAAGTGATAGTTCTTCTCGCCACTTCTTACTTTTTCAAGTAATCTACCAGCAGATTCAGTACCATGAGCGATTGCGATATTAACATCAATACCAGCAATGTTTAAAGTTGCTTCTTTATGTTCTACTAAACCTCTTACTTGCTTATATTCAAAATCAGCTAAGTCTTCACCAGTTAATACGTCAGCTACTGTTCTTAATGCAGCTTCCATAACACCACCAGTTGCACCGAAGATAGTACCAGCACCAGAGTATTCACCCATGATTGCATCAAAGTCTTCATCTGGTAAGCTGTTGTAGTTAAGACCAGCTTGCTTAATCATTCTAGCAAGTTCTCTAGTAGTAATTACAGCATCTACATCACGAAGTCCGTTAACTTCCATCTCAGGTCTTGCAGCTTCAGTTTTCTTTGAAGTACAAGGCATTACTGATAATACGAACATTTTCTTTGGATCAATATTTTCTTTTTCTGCATAGTAAGTCTTAGCAATTGCACCAAACATTTGGTGAGGTGACTTACATGAAGATAAGTTAGGAATAAAATCTGGGTGATTGAACTCACAGTATCTAATCCATCCTGGAGAACAAGAAGTAATCATTGGTAATACACCACCGTTTTGGATTCTGTGTAATAATTCATGACCCTCTTCCATAATTGTTAAATCAGCAGCCCAGTTTGTATCAAATACTTTATCAAATCCTAATCTTCTTAAAGAAGCAGCCATTTTTCCAGTTGCTCTTGTTCCGATTGGGTTACCAAATTCTTCACCTAATGCAGCTCTTACAGCTGGAGCTGTTTGAACAACAACGTAAGTATCTGGATCTTCTATTGCATTCCATACTCTATGGATATCTGATTTTTCCGTTAAAGCGCCAACTGGACATACATTGATACATTGTCCACAGAATAAACAATCTGTTTCTGTCATATTTCTGTCAAATGCAGGACCAACCGATGTATTAAATCCTCTGTTTTGGAATCCTAAAATACCAACACCTTGTTGCTTCTTACATACGTTTACACATTTACCACATAAGATACACTTAGAAGTGTCTCTTACCAGTGAAGCAGAAACATCATCATATTTCTTTTCTCTTTTAGCACCTTGGAACTTAAGACCAGTTACACCTAAATCTTCAGAAATAGTTTGTAACTCACAGTTTCCAGATCTAACACATTGTGTACATTCTCTATCATGATTAGCAAGAATTAATTCAACAGTTGTTTTAACTGTTTCTCTTACTTTTTTAGAATTAGTTTTAACTACCATGCCATCTCTAACAGGTAAAACACATGACGCTTGTAATGATCTTGCACCTTCAACTTCTACAACGCACACTCTACAAGCTCCAACTTCATTGATTTCCTTCATGTAACATAATGTAGGAATATCAAATCCAGCTTCTCTGGCAGCTTCTAAAACTGTATATGACTCAGGTACTTCTACCAAAGTGTTGTTAATCGTTACTTTAACCACTTTAATTTCCTCCTCTTTCAAGTTCGAATACTTATATTAAATTCAGTCTATTTTTTTACGATACATTTAACTGGACATTTTGAAATACAAGCTCCACACTTAATACAAGCGTCTTGATCAATTGTATGTTGTCCTTTTTTCTCACCATCGATACAGTTAACAGGGCATACTGTTTTACACATTGTACATCCGATACACTTATCAGTGATTGTAATTGCTAGTAAGTCTTTACAAACACCTGCTGGACAAGTTTTGTCTATAACATGAGCTTCATACTCATTTCTAAAGTATTTTAAAGTAGATAATACTGGGTTAGGAGCAGTTTGTCCTAAACCACATAATGAAGCTGACTTAATTGTTTCAGCTAATGACTCTAATTTATCTAAATCTTCAAGATTTCCTTTACCTTCGCAAATTCTATCTAAGATTTCTAACATTCTCTTTGTACCTTCTCTACATGGTGTACATTTACCACAAGACTCATCAACAGTAAAGTCTAAGAAGAATCTTGCAACGTCAACCATACAGTTGTCTTCGTCCATAACGATCATTCCGCCAGAACCCATCATTGAACCTAATTCAATTAAGTTGTCATAATCGATTTCAGTGTCTAAGTAATCTGAAGTGATACAACCACCTGATGGTCCACCAGTTTGTACAGCTTTGAAAGCTTTACCGTTAGGGATACCACCACCGATATCAAAGATTACTTCTCTTAAAGTCGTTCCCATTGGGATTTCAAGAAGACCAGTGTTGTTAATCTTTCCACCTAATGCGAATACTTTAGTACCTTTTGATCTTTCAGTACCAATACTTGCAAACCACTCAGCACCATTTAAAATAATTTGAGGAATATTTGCATAAGTCTCAACGTTGTTAAGAACTGTTGGTTGTCCGAAGATACCTTTGTTTGCTGGGAATGGAGGTCTTGGTCTAGGCATACCTCTTTCACCTTCGATAGAAGCGATAAGAGCAGTCTCTTCACCACATACGAATGCACCAGCACCTAATTTGATTTCTAAGTCAAAGTTGAATCCAGTTCCGAAGATATCCTCTCCTAAAAGACCCATTTCTCTAGCTTGTTCGATAGCAATTTCTAATCTTTTTACAGCGATTGGATACTCTGCTCTGATATATACATATCCTTCGTCAGCACCAATAGCATATGCAGCGATTGCCATTGCTTCGATAATTACATGAGGGTCACCCTCAAGTACTGATCTATCCATGAATGCACCTGGGTCTCCCTCATCGGCATTACATGCAACATACTTTTTATCTGATTCAGCATTGTAAGCAAAAGTCCACTTAAGACCAGTAGGGAATCCTCCACCACCACGGCCTCTTAGTCCAGACCCTTTAACAACTTCAATAACTTCTTCTCTAGTCATTTCAGTTAAAGCTTGTCCTAATGCTTTGTAACCATCAAAAGCGATATATTCTTCTATTTTTTCAGGATTGATGATACCACAGTTTTTTAAAGCTATTCTTTGTTGTTTCTTAAAGAAATCAACTTCATTAATTGAAGTGATTTGATCATCTTCAATTGCTGAACCATGAATTAAATCAGTAACGATTCTACCTTTTAATAAATGTTCTTCTACGATTCTTACGATGTCTTTATCTTCTACTCTTGAGTAGAAAGCACCCTCTGGGTAAACAACAACGATAGGACCAGCTTCACATAAACCAAAACATCCTGTTTTAACTAATTTTACTTCTTTGTTTAAATCATGCTTTTCCATTGCAGTAGCAAACTTATCTTCAAAAGTCAATGACCCAGAAGATGAACATCCTGTACCACCACAGATTAATACATGCGATCTATATAACTCCATTTTTTACCTCCTGATAACAGTAAACTATTCTTGAATTGTATACTCTGCAACAATTTGACCATTTACGATATGGTCAACAATAATCTTTCGTGCTTTTTCAGGTGTTACTTCTACATAAGTCACCTTTTTATTATTTTCATCATAAACTTCAATAATTGGCTCTAATCTACAAACACCAATACATCCAGTTTGTGCTACTTCAACGTCTAATAAGTTTCTTTTAGAAACTTCTTCTACTAAAGCATTTAATACAGGTCTAGCACCTGCTGCAATACCGCAAGTTGCCATTCCAACTACGATTCTAATACCTTTTCTTTCACCACGAATATTTACTTTCTTAAGTGATTCTTCGCGTAATTTAGCTAAATCTGCTAATGACTTCATATAGCCCTCCTATAATCGTAATAAACAAATACTGTAATTTTCTAAGCGTTTGTATATTTTGCTAAGATATCTGGGATATCAGCTTCTGTTAATCTACCATAAACATCATCATTAACAGTAATAACTGGTGCTAATCCACATGCACCGATACATCTTGTATCAATCAAAGTGAATTTTCCGTCTTCAGATGTCGCTTTAACCGCTAAGTTAAGCTCTCTTGAAATTCTTTCTAAAATAGGTTGTGAATTCTTTACGTAACATGCAGTACCCATACATACTCCAACTACAAATTCACCGTTTGGCTCTAATGTAAATTGTGAATAGAAAGTTACTACCCCGTAAATTTCTGCTAAAGGAATCGATAAGTTTTTAGAAATAACTTTTTGTACATCCAATGGAATTGCACCAAATAAATGTTGCGCCTCATGAAGAACTGGCATTAATGCACCGTTTGTTCCTTTATGAGTATCGATCGCTAGTTGAAGTTTTGCGAATTGCTCTTCTTGTGTCATGACTTGTTTTGCCATAAGTGACCTCCTTTAAAATAACTTTAGAACTTATTTAATTTATATTATTAACATTGTGATACTTTTAACAATTAAGCCTTATAAAATTTGCACCGAGCCATTTGAGATTCACTATCAATTAAACAGCTGTAAGCCTTTAATATCAGTCTCTCTAGCGCTCATGCATAATACAGACAAGTGCATTATAACATAATCCTAACCTCTGTGTATACAATATTCTGCTTTTTTTTTTTTGCAATTATTGACAATTAGCAAGGTCTATTTCCGAGTGTTTTTGTGCGGATTGAAAAGTTTCAAATCCTTACGTATCACTAGGGATTTTCAATATAAGTCATACAAAGCACTTCGAAATTTTTAGAATATTCAGTCATTGAAACTCAATGAAAATGAGCACAATAGTGCTCATTTAAAGTTCGTTAAAAAATATTCAATTTATTTAAGTTATAAGAAGGAAATAGTTTTATGCCAGATGTTAATACTGTAAATACCTGGTTATAG
>JABXKX010000184.1 GCA_013619035.1 Peptostreptococcaceae bacterium | reverse complement strand
AATTAGAAGCGTCTTACTTGTCTTTGGGAAATAGAGATATTGAAGTCTTAAAACAAATACGTCATCTTAGAAATATTGATATAAAAAAAATGCTTTCTCGTTATAAGGATTATGTAGAACGTATGGCAGAGGATTTAGATAAAGCCGTTTTACCGTTAGACATACAAGGGGAGTCGGTATTTGTTGAACCAAGTAAAACAGAAGAACTAATGATGGTCCTTGTTGGTATATTTAGAAACTCTATGATACATGGCATAGAACCTCCTGAAGATAGAATCGCTATTGGTAAAGATTCTTATGGTATGATAACATGTCAAATTAAAACAGATCATGAGAATCTTGTGCTGACCATAAAAGATGATGGTTCAGGTGTTGATACGGAAAGTGTTTTAAAACGAGCAATTAATGCTGGTATACTGACTGAAGTAGAAAGTCAACAGTTAAGTCGTTCTGAAATGTTAAAATTAGTCTTTATGAATAAACTGTCAACAGAAGAAGTTTCAAATGTTTTAGCCGGTCGTGGTGTTGGTTTATCAGCGGTTGTTGATGTGGTCAATAAACTAGAAGGTCAGATAGATATTATATCTGAAGAGAAAATAGGTTCTGAATTTATAATGAGTATACCACTTTCAAAACTAATCGATTAGGAGATAGTATATGGCAACTGTAATGGTAGTAGATGATTCTACATATTTTAGACTTAAACTTAAAATGGTATTAGAGAGTTTGGGTCATCAAGTGATTGGTGAAGCAACTGATGGTAAAAAGGCCGCTCTACTTTATGAGAAAATAAAACCGGATTTTGTGACGATGGATATCAGTATGCCAAATGTAAATGGTATCGAAGGTGTTCAACTTATTATGGAAAAAGATCCTGATGCAGTCATCATCATGGTGAGTGCCATGGGACAAAAACATCATGTACTTGAGGCGATGAAATTAGGAGCAAAACATTTTATATTAAAACCAATGCATGAAGAAACGGTACAAAAGGTATTGGATAAAGTACTGAATTAAACATAGAACCAGTCTTCGACTGGTTTTTTTTGTTTATTTTGAACCATAATAGTAATGATTTATTTTGTTGATTCATCCCAGGTAAAAGATAAATTATTCCAATTGGCATCTTGACCCACTCTAATGGATAATAGTAACTGAATATAGGGAGGTTATGATGACAATAAAAAAAGAATTACCAGAGATATTTGAAGGATTTTCAGAAGCGAGAAGAAATGGGTTTATTGCTGCAAAAAAATTCAAAGAACAAAATAGACCCATGATTGGTACTTTCTGTACCTTTATGCCACAAGAATTACCTTTATCAATAGGTGCTGCAACTGTTTCGCTTTGTGCAACTTCTGATGAGCCGATTGCAGAAGCTGAAAAAGATTTGCCGAGAAACCTTTGTCCATTGATTAAATCTAGTTACGGTTTCGGAAAAACGGATAAATGTCCATATTTCTATTTTAGTGATTTAGTAGTTGGCGAAACAACTTGTGATGGTAAAAGAAAAATGTTTGAATTGATGGGTGAATACAAACCTGTTCATGTGATGCAACTGCCTCATAATCCAATTCAAGATTTAGCTCACGAGATGTGGAAAGGTGAAATTATAAAACTGAAAGAATTACTAGAAAGTCAGTTTGATACAACGATTACAACTGAACAAATCAAAGAAGCCATTGTATTAAAAAATAGAGAAAGAAAAGCATTAAAAGAATTTTATGCATTAGGAAAATTAAATCCTCCAGCACTCAGTGGTATGGATATATTAAAAGTCTTATATGGTACAACGTTTAAGTTCGAGAAAGAAGATACTATCAGAGAATTAACAGAGTTAACTGAAAAAGTAACGACTGAGTATGAAGCTGGACAAGTTTTGGATGTTAAACCAAGAATATTAATTACAGGATGTCCAATTGGTGGCGTGACTGAAAAAGTAGTTAAAGCAATTGAAGACAATGGTGCAACGGTTGTATTTTATGAGAATTGTATGGGTGCTAAAGCTGTTGAAGATTTAGTAGATGAGAACAATGATGATGTATTTGACGCATTAGCAGAGAAATACTTGAAAATTGGATGTTCTTGTATGTCTCCAAATGATCAACGTTTTAGCTTATTAGACCGTGCCATTGATGAGTACCATGTTGATGCTGTTGTCGAAGTTGTGTTACAAGCATGTCATACTTATGCAATTGAGACCACAAACATTAAACGGTTTGTAAATGGTAAGAAAAACAAACCTTATATAAGTGTTGAAACAGATTATTCTACTTCTGATGTTGGACAATTAAATACCAGAATGGCAGCATTTATTGAGATGTTGTAATGTATAGTATTGGTATAGATTCTGGCTCTGCAACGACTAAAGGTGTGTTGTTTGATGGCAAGAATATTATTGAAAAAGTAATTGTTTTGACTGGTGCCAATCCTAGACGTACCATGGAAGAAGTTTATAAAAAGTTGTATAGAGAACAGGCTTATACGGTGACGACGGGTTATGGTAGAGCATTATTAAAAGCTTCTAACAAACAAATTACTGAGATTACATGTCATGGAAAAGGTGCTGCTTTTTTAAATGATGAGATATCAGCGGTTGTTGATATTGGTGGTCAAGACAGTAAAGTCATTTTACTAGACAGAGAGTTGAATATAAAAGATTTTCTAATGAATGATAAATGCGCAGCTGGTACAGGACGATTTGTTGAAGTGATTATGAGACTTTTACAAGAGGATCTCTGTGACTTAGACGAATATGTCATAGATGCTGAGGCTACTAAGATTAGTAGTATGTGTACTGTATTTGCTGAAAGTGAAGTGGTCAGTTTGTTAGCAAATGATGTTTCAGGACCCTCTATTGCTAAGGGTGTTATTGAATCAATTGCTCAAAGAACAGCCAGTTTTGCAAAACGGTTGCCATTAGAAGGTAAAATATTTTTTAGTGGTGGTTTGGCACAACTAGATACGATGAAAGATGCGATAGAGAAGAGTTTAGAGTTAGAGATTGTGACACATAAAGACGCCCAATATGTTGGTGCCATTGGTGCTGCTGTTATAGGGTTTCAGAAAAATACTTAGGTAATATCTAAGTATTTTTTATTGTTCAATTTCTATATTAGACCATTTAATAGATTAAAATGATATAATTAGAGAATAATAATTAATAGGAGGTGTGTTATGAAAAAAATAATGATATTGATGCTAATGTTATTTGCTTTAATCGGGTGTCAGTCAGAAGCCTCAAAGCAAATAGATGCTTATACTGAATGGAACGATGTAATCTCTGATGGTAGTAAGAAAGAAGTCACTATATTGATGTGGGGTGGCAATGAAAGCATCAATCAATATATGGATGGTTATGTAAGTGATTCATTAAAAGAAAAATATGGCATAACACTTCAGAGGGTACCAATGAACGCACCTGAGTATTTAGCAAAACTTATAAATGAAAAAAAAGGTGATGTAGAAGTGGGCACGGCAGATCTTTTATGGATCAATGCTGAAAACTTTAGAACCGCTAGAGAAGGTCAATTATTGGATGGACCGTTTACATCGTTACTTCCTAATCTTAAAACCTTTTATGATAATACTGCCAGTGATTTGAATTATGATTCTGGCATAGCAATAGAGGGGTATGAAGGCATTTGGGGACGTGCTCAGTTGGTATTTAGTTATGATGAATCATCTTTAGTGGCTCCTAAATCATATCAAGAGCTTTTAGAATACGCTAAATCAAATCCAGGTAGAATAACCTATCCAAGATTACCCGATGACTTTGTTGGTGTAGCATTTGTAAGAAATGCCTATTATGAATTAACAGGTGAATCAGATATTTTTCAAACCGATATGTCCAAAGAAGCATTTGAAGAATTGTCAGAACCAGTCATGGCATATTTTAAAACTTTAAGTCCATATCTTTGGAATAATGGTGAAACATATCCAGCTACACAGGCACAATTAGATGAATTATTTAGAAATGGTGAAATTGATATAACAATGGGATTTGAAATCGGTAAAACGGCTGGTTTAGTTGCATCTGGTGTTTATCCAGAGACGGTTTCTACATTTGTGTTTGATACAGGTACAATTGGTAATTCCCATTATCTAGCGATTCCATACAATGCCCCTGAAAAAGCAGCCGCATTACTTGTAATGGATTTTTTACAGAGTCCTGAAGCACAAGTTGAAAAGATGAAATCAGATGTATGGGGTGATATGCCAGCATTTGATGTTGATAAAATTGACGATAAGATGTTAAGTATCTTGGAAACAATTGAAAGCAAATCTGGAGTGTTATCACTAGATGAATTAACTCAAAAAAGAAATCCTGAAATGAAAGCTCAGTATATAGAATGGATTAAAGAATTATGGATCGAAAATATCGGAAACTAGTGTTATTAACACCTATAACTTTGTTATATAGTTTGTTAATTGGTGGTGGGTTTTGGATTATCTTAAAAGAGAGTTTTGGTATTATACCCACTCTTGGATTTGAAGAGATGACATTTAGCTACTACTTAGAAGCCATGAATATGAATGGCTTTTTTCATAGTGTCTTTTATGCAATATACCTTGCTGTTGTTTCATCAGTGCTCTCTATGATGATTGGAACATGGATAGCTTATAGATTAACACGTTCAAAGAATCAACGATTAAAAGGTGTGATTAACTCTATTATGGGTTTAGGTATCATATTGCCTTATCTTTATATGGTATTTATAACCATGCTATTTTTAAGTCAGTCAGGTCTGATTTCTAGGGGATTATATATGTTAAATGTGATTGAATTTCCCTCTGACTTTCCAAATTTATTGTATGGTCGTTTAGGGATTGGTATTATTATAGTTTATGTATTAAAGGGTATACCATTTGTTACTTTACTGACTTTGAATGTGATGTCTCAGATAAGCATTAATTTTGAACAAGTGGCAATGACACTTGGCGGCAACAACAAACAAATATTCA
>JABXKX010000012.1 GCA_013619035.1 Peptostreptococcaceae bacterium | reverse complement strand
AGCTTGTTTATAATATAGATAAGTTGATCGCTTTATATTTCATTGATGTGGATCATAATTATTATATTGAATCTGATTTTGTTTCTTTTGAATACATGAATAGTGCAGTTGAAATCTTAGAAAATAGAGTGAAAATCAGTTCTTTGGGTATAGATTATATAGATGCACGTGGAAAAACAGGCTTTAAAAAGATTTATAATTACTTAAAACTGTGGTTTAATAGACAATTTGTCGATAGGCCGTACAAATTAGCATTAACACATCTGATCTCATTCTTACTAGGTGCTTTAGTCATGTGGGGAGTAACGCAACTCTTATAAGGAGATGAATTATGAATTACAAAGATGAGCAATTTAAGTTAATAAGTGAAGCTGTTATGGAACAATTGGGTATAGAAGAAGATGAAGATCCTCTTGAAATAGTACCCTTTGAAACGATGACGGAAGAAATTGTTGATTTAAAGGAGCAGTTAGACAAAAAAGAAATTAACATTAATGAACTAGAAATTGTGATTGAACATCTTTCAGAAAGAATAGAAGTATTAGAAAAATTATTTTTTGAGTTTAAGAGTCAGAAGAGGTGACTAATTGAAAATCATAGCCAATAAGGCGAAATGCAAACGTTGCGGTGATATTATAATCAGTAGGCATGAAGATAGTTATGAGTACTGTAAATGTGGCTCTATAGCGGTTTCTGGTGGTACAAAGTCCATTATGAGATTAGGTCATCACACCAATATACTCGAGTTAAGTGAGAAGGAGTATTTTTAGAATATTACAAAAGTATTACACTTAACAACACTATTGTATTATCTTGGTAGGTACTCTATACTAATTGTAGAAGGTAAGTAATTAAGAAATTTATGAAAGGAGGTTACGGAAATGAACAGAACAACTCGAACAAACACAACTGATTTTAATGAATATAGATTCTTTAGTGGCAGTTTTACAAATGAATACTCTGTTAAATTTGACGTAACCGACGGCATGATCTAGTAACGATTATTTGACCGTGGGTACGAACCCGCGGTTTTTTTATATCCTTTTTTAAAAAACGCAGGTGAAATCTGTGTTTTTTTATATGTAGACACTTTAATATCGCACAAGGAGAAGAAATTATGAAACGCTTTAAAATTATGTTTGAGTATATGAAAGGTAATATTCTCAAGTACGTTGGAGCAATCACAGCAATACTTTTAGCCGTAATCGCATCATTAATCGTACCACTTGTTATTAGAACAACAATTGACTCAATTATTGGAACCGATCCAATTGATACTGGGAATTTTATTGGAAGACTTTTTCTAAAAGTAGGCAGCAAAGAGGAATTGTTAGAAATGTTATGGTTGCCAGGACTTATGGTAATAGGCTTAACATTTGTTAGAGGATTCTTTTTATACTACAGAGGAAAATGGTCAGCAGAAGCATCAGAGACCATCGCAAAAAAATTAAGAGATCGTTTATTTGGACATTTACAAGAATTGTCTTATGAGTATCATGTTTCAGCAGAAACTGGAGACCTAATACAAAGGTGTACATCAGATGTTGATGTGATCAGACGTTTCTTAGGCACACAAATGGTTGAAATTGGTCGTTCAATATTTATGATTACTGCAGTTGCAATCATTATGTTAAATTTAGATTTTAATCTTGGATTAATTTCATTAGCCATTATACCAGTCATCTTCTTTTATTCTTATTTCTTCTTTAAAAGAATTCAAAAAATTTTTAAAGTAGTTGATGAGGCTGAAGGATCTATGTCAACAACCATTCAAGAGAATTTAACGGGTGTTAGAGTTGTAAGAGCATTTGGTCGTCAATCCTATGAAATTGATAAGTTTGATGAGAAAAATGTACATATGAGAGACTCAGTCTATAAATTGATAGAATTATTTGCACAGTACTGGTCATCATCAGATATCATTTGTTTATCACAAACAGCTCTTGTATTATGTGTTGGTACAGTATGGGCAGTACAAGGGAAATTGTCTTTAGGAACATTATTTGCCTTTACATCGTATATGGGTATGTTGTTATGGCCGGTTAGACAATTGGGTAGAATTTTAACAGATATGTCGAAAGCTTTCGTAGCGATTGATAGAACACAAGAAATCTTAAATATAGAATCAGAAATGACGACTTCTGGTGAGAGTTTTGCTCCAATTGAAGGTGGTATTACTTTTGATCACGTTTCATTTGAATATGAAGATGGTAGAACCATTTTAGACGATATTTCATTTGAGATTAAAAAGGGTGAAACAGTTGCCATATTAGGACCTACAGGGGCAGGAAAATCAACTTTGGTACATTTACTTGCAAGACTGTATGATACGACTGAAGGTCAAGTAAAAATTGATGGTAAGGATGTAAAAGAATTTGATAAAAAGCATTTAAGAGAATATGTAGGATTGATTCTACAAGAACCGTTCTTGTTTGCAAAATCAATTAAAAATAATATCAGTATTGCAAAACCAGATGCTGATCATCATAGTGTAGAGGATGCTGCTAAAACAGCTGTAATACACGATAAAATATTAGAATTTAATGAAGGTTATGATACGTTAGTAGGAGAGAGAGGTGTGTCTCTATCTGGTGGTCAGAAACAAAGAATTGCAATTGCTAGACGTGTTATCACAGATGCACCGATTGTTGTCTTTGATGACTCATTGAGTGCTGTGGATACAGAAACGGATGCAGCAATTCGTCATAGATTAAATCAAACGGATAAGGCATTAACCACTATCATCATTTCGCATCGTGTTTCGACATTGTCTGAAGCCGACAGAATTATGGTATTAGAAGAAGGTAAAATCACTCAACTAGGATCACACGATGATTTAATTAACGTTGATGGATTGTATAAGCGTATATGGGCTATCCAAAACGCTTATAAAGAAGCAGAAATCGTATAGAGGTGACATATGAACATACATGAAGAAAAAGAATTTAGCAAAAATTACGATTTTGCCATTTGGAAAAATTTACTGCAATACTTAAAGCCTTATAAAAAGAACTTTTTAGTATTAGCATGTTATATGATTATCTTAGCTGTAACAGATGCGGGTATTCCGTTATTAACAAAGTATGCTATAGATGAGTTTATTGGTAAAAATACATTAGAAGGATTCCCTTATTTTGTAGCAATTTATACAGCCGCTGTTCTAATTATTTCAGGTGTTGTATATCTATTTATTAAAGAAGCGGGGAAGATTGAAGCTGGTGTTACGTACAGTTTAAGACAAAGAGGTTTTAAAAAGTTACAAGAGTTATCATTTTCGTATTTTGACAAAACCGCAGTTGGTTGGTTAATGGCGAGAATGACATCAGATACAAGTAGAATAGGTGAAATCCTATCATGGGGTCTAGTAGACTTTATGTGGGGTATTTCAATGATGATTGTTATTAGTATTGTTATGTTTACTGTAAGTGTGAAACTAGCGCTCATAACACTCACTGTTGTTCCTTTTCTAGCTATTATCAGTATTTTCTTCCAAAAGAAGATCTTACGTGTATCTAGAAAAGTAAGAAAAATCAACTCAAAAATTACGGGTGCTTTTAATGAAGGTATTACAGGTGCTAAAACAACAAAAACTTTGGTAAGAGAAGAAGAAAACCTTACAGAATTCCAAGAAATTACGAATGAAATGAAGCATAAATCTGTACGTTCTGCTATCATATCATCACTTTACATGCCTATAGTACTTTGTATGGGCAGTGTGGGGATGGCTTTAGCACTAGGCTTTGGTGGTAGTGGCGTTATTGCAAAGACAATTACTTATGGTACGTTGGTCTTGTTTGTAAATTATGCAGTTCAGTTTTATGAGCCAATTCGTGAAATGGCAAGAATTTTCGCTGAATTACAAGTTGCTCAAGCTTCTGCAGAAAGACTTTTATCAATGATTGATACAGAACCAGATATTGTAGACTCTGCTGAAATCATAGAAAAGTACGGTGATTCAGTTCATGCAAAACGTGAAAACTGGGAAGAGCTAGTTGGTGATATTGAGTTTGAAGATGTAACCTTCTACTACAAAGAAGATGAAATGATCTTAAAGAATTTTGATTTGAAAATTAAAGCAGGTCAAACCATTGCCTTGGTAGGCGAGACAGGTTCAGGTAAGAGTACAATAGTCAATTTAGCCTGCAGATTCTATGAACCCATTGAAGGAAAAGTGTTAATTGATGGAGTGGATTATAAAGAAAGATCTCAACTATGGTTACACTCTAATATAGGGTATGTACTTCAAACGCCGCATTTATTTAGTGGTACCATTCGAGATAATATAGCCTATGGGTTATTAGAAGCATCGGAACTTGATATTATAAGAGCTTCTAAGCTTGTAAATGCACATGATTTTATTATGAAGTTTGAAAACGGATATGATACTGAGGTTGGAGAAGGTGGTGCAAAACTATCTACTGGTGAAAAACAATTAATTTCATTTGCTAGAGCGATACTTTCGAATCCAAAGCTATTTATCTTAGATGAAGCAACATCAAGTGTGGATACAGAAACAGAATTAATGATTCAAGAGGCGATTCAAAAAGTTTTATCTGGTAGAACTAGTTTTATTATCGCACATCGCTTGTCAACGATTCGTTCAGCTGATAGAATATTAGTGATAGAAAAAGGTATTATTATTGAAGATGGTACCCACGATGAATTGATGAGTCAAAAAGGACATTATTATAGTCTTTATACAAATCAATTTATTGATGAAAAAGAAATGGAAATTATCAATAAATAATTAAGTGATAAGAAGGTGTAAACCTTTTATATAGATGATGGATATTTAAATAGTTATAAGTTACATACCTGTGACGGGGTAGGATTTAATAATGTTGATTGATGAAGCTAAAGTTGATTGTAAATTATGAATCGTTTGGAAAAGGTGAAATCCAGATTAGCGAAAGATTATTCGAATGGAAGTTGTTAGGTCGTAAACTAAGATTAAGAAAAGGAGAGTAAAATAATGATTAATAC
>JABXKX010000535.1 GCA_013619035.1 Peptostreptococcaceae bacterium | reverse complement strand
GTATTTTATATAAGATAAAAAAGAAATTTCCTAGCTATAAATTTGAAGTTCATTCTAAATCCAATGAAGAATCTTTCAATGATTTATCAAATGAAATTACAGATTTGGCCTTTGTAAGTGAAGAACCTTGTGATGATGGTTTGAATTATGATTTTATCGGAAAAGAAAAAATTGTGTTAGCAGCTTGTAAAAATAATAACATACCTGAGACGATTACTGTTCAAGATTTGATGAAGTATGAGTTTGTAACTTTAGATGATTCGTATCCAATCAACAAATTCTTAAGAAAGAAATTTAAAGATGTGGATTTAAAAATGGATGATTTAAAGGTTGTTTTTGAAGTTGATTCTATAGGCGCGGCTAAATCTTCTATAACAAATAACTTAGGTTTGAGTTTTTTACCCTATTTATCTATTAAGAAAGAACTCTATGAAGAAGAGTTTAAAACGATTGAAATAGTAGACTTTTCGTTGGATTATGCTATTTACTTGGCATCAAAAAAAGATTCCACACATGTAGAATCTCTAACTCCAATTATAGATTATTTTGTTAAAAGTGGGACGAGTGAATTCTGTTAAAGTGATTTAGTCACTGTGATTTCCCAGACACCATTAATGATTTCATCTACTAATATTTGATGATGACTAGAGTTATAATAATCAGAAATAGACTCAACAACACAGCTATGGTCAACTACCAACATAATGGAGTCGCCTGATTTTAAGGTTTTTAAAGAATTTTGTAATTTTAGTAATGGAATGGGACACATATCCCCGAAACAATCAATTTTATCCATGAGTCACCACCTAACTTGATTTCATTATACAAAGTTATTTGAGACTTGTCTAGGAGCCAATGATTTAGAAGCCAGCGATTAAAGAATAAAATGGAGTCGTTATGAAATTATCAATCGTAATTCCGGTATACAATAGTGAATCATCACTTATTATACTTTATAATCGTATCATTCAATCTGTTACATGCAGTCATGAAATTATTTTTATAGATGATGCCAGTACAGATAATAGTATGACTATCTTAACAGAGTTAAGTCGCTATAAAAATGTTAAGGTCCTTCATATTGAAAAAAATATAGGACAACAAGCGGCTTTATATTGTGGTTTGAAACATGCAGCTGGCGATTATATAGTAACAATGGACGATGATTTACAACACAAAGCAACCGATATTAATCTATTGGTTAAGAAAATAGAAGAAGGATATGATCTAGTATATGGTATTGGTAAAGATGATTATGGTGTTCATAGACATCTTGGATCGAAATTAACAGCCATGTTCTTTAAATACCATTATAAACATATGGGAGATAAACGAGTGAGTAGTTTTAGGATTTTTTCACGTCAGTTGAATCAAAAAATCCTGAACTGTGATTATAAATTTATCTATCTTAGTGGGATACTTCTTAAACATACGAGTTGTGTTGGTCAATTAGAGATTGTAAAGATGAAGAGACCATATGGTCAATCTGGATACAATTTCTTGAAATTATTAAAGTTGTTTTTAAGATTAAATTATTATTATGGGATTTTGCCTGAGTGGATGAAACCCAAACATAAATCGATAAAAATTACTGAATTAAACGAGGGCATGATATGACAAAATTAATGATACTAGGCGCGGGTAATTGCCAATTAAATGCAATCAAAAGAATTAAAGCTCTTGGTTATGATGTAGTTGTCAGTGACAATCGTATAGATTCTCCTGGTAAGGCATTAGCGGATATTTCTGTTTTAGCAGATACTTTTTCTTATGAGGAATCAATTGTTGAAGCCAAAAAACATGGTATTCATGGCATAATGACCAGTGGGACCGATCAACCGGTTTATACGGTGAGTAGAATTGCTGAAACCATGAAGTTAAATACTTTCCTGACGACAGAATCTGCTTTTCTAGTGACCAATAAAAAAGCCATGAAAGAGCAGTTTACAAGAAGTGATATAAAAACGACACCTTATGCTTTTATTAAACAATCATTTAGAGATGAGGAGTTGTATTTTGAACCGCCGTATGTAGTTAAACCCTTAGATTCACAAGGACAACGAGGGATCTTTAAATTACATAGTAAAGAAGATGTTAGAGCGCACTTTGATGAGGTGATTAAGTACTCAGCACTTGACGAAATCATTGTTGAATCTTTTTATGAAAACAAAGAAGTAACTGTTAATGGCTGGGTATCGGATGGAGAAGTAACGATATTAGCGATTACTGATCGAGTGACATTTCACTCTGATGAACACATAGGTGTCTGTATTGCCCATGAATATCCATCTATTCATTTAGAGCGTTATGAAAAAGATATTATGGAGATGACTTACCAAATTTGTTCTGGGTTTGAAATTAATGAAGGTCCTATCTATTTCCAATACTTAGTGGGCAGTGATGGTGTTTATGTTAATGAGATTGCCTGTAGAATTGGCGGTGCTTATGAAGATGTAACCATTCCTTACGTGACCGGTGTTAATATATTGGATATGGTGATAGAAGGATCATTAAATAAAAAGTATGATAAAAGCAGACTGAATCAGTATGTCTATGAGACGCAGAAAGTATATTCTACTCAACTTTATTTCTGTAAATCAGGGAAAGTAACTGATATAACAGATTTAAAAGAAATGCTTTCGCTAGACTGTATACTTGATATAGCATGTCATTATGAAGTCGGGGATACGATTGGTTTAACAGAGAATGCTTCACAACGAGCAGGTTATATCATTATAACAGGTAAAGATGAACTCGATTTAAGAAGAAATATCGAAACGGTTTATGATCAATTTAAAATAATGGATGGCACTGAGAATTTATTAATAAAAGGAAAGAGATATTACAGATGAAGAAATGGTTGCTGATACTCTTGATGTTGACTTTAGTCGGTTGTGGTCAAGAAGAAAAAACAATAATTATTGCAGAACAATATGGACTAGCTTACGCACCGATACAAGTGATGAAAGAAAAAGGCTTTTTAGATTCGAAATTAGAAGATCATTCAGTAGAATGGGTGAAATTTGGAAATACAACAGCTATTAGAGAAGCTATGGTTGCTGATCGTTTAGATGTTGGTTTTTTAGGTATACCACCGTTTATTATGGGATCTGATAAAGGGATGGATTGGAGAATCTTTACAGGACTCTCTAGAGCACCTCTTGGATTAATGGGAAAAGAAAATATATCGAGTCTTAAAGACATTCAATCTGATGAAAGAATTGCACTACCACAACCGGGTAGTATTCAGCATATTCTATTATCGATGGCTGCAGAAAGAGAATTAAATGACGCCACTTATTTTGATGATCAACTGGTTACAATGAAACATCCAGATGGTATGCAAGTGCTTTTAACAGGTAATGATATTGACTATCATTTTACATCACCACCTTATTTATTTGAAGAAAAAAACCAAGGTATGACTGAAATTATTTCTGGAGAAACATGTTTTGGAGATGAATTCACATTTATTGTTGGTATCACAACACCTGATTTCTATGAAGATGAAGCGGCTTATCAAGCACTTAATGACGCTTTATTAGAAACCTTAGAATTTATGGAAGAGTATCCAGAAGAAACATTAGATATATTGGAAAGTTATTATGATTTTGATCGTGAGACACTTAAAACATATGTTTATGACTCAGGGATTGTCTATGAGACAGAAGTAAAAGGTGTTGAAACGTTTGTTGAGTTTATGTATAGAAATGGTTATATAGAAAAACAAATAAAAGAAGAAGAGTTGTTATGGTAAAAAACCGATATAGAATCATATTTGTTATGATCCTATTGATTGCTTGGGAAGTTGTTGTAAAACTCAAACTGTTTTCTGTGATTGCGATGCCATCACTTATTACGATAGTACAAGCTTTTTTCGCTGATATAAACCATATTTTAATCGCCGTATTGAATAGTTTCTTGGTCATAGGAGAAGGTTTTATTATATCTGCAGTGTTAGCACTAATACTGGTTGTGATGAGCAGGCAACCTATTCTCAATGATCTAATAGAGTTTCTGATCACTATTTTTCATCCATTGCCTGGCGTTGCTTTGTTACCTCTTATCTTATTATGGGTTGGCGCTGGACGAGGGACAATTTTAGTCATCGTTGTACATGCCATATTATGGCCACTTCTTATCAATGTGAAACAAGAGGTTGAGAGAATTCATCAAGAATATGGACAATTGATTCATGTGTTTTCAATTCCTAGATCACAGAGATGGTTAAAAATATATATGCCCGGTAGTTTACCTGGTATTATCAGTGGTTCAAAAATTGGCTGGAGCAGAGGTTGGAGAGGCTTTATCAGCGCAGAGATGATATTTAGTATTGTTGGAAAGAGCAATGGTATTGGTTGGTTGATTGCTGAAAAAAGATACAGCTCTGACACACCAGGCTTATTTGCAGGTATTCTTGCTATTATTTTATGTAGTTTGATTATTGAAAGATATGTTTTTAACACCATCGAAAATAAGACCATTAAAAAATGGGCATAAAATAAGGTAAGCTTAATCGCTTACCTTATATATATTTATGGTCCATGGATAGGTATTGATGTATCTGGCAATACGCATGCCATAAGTCTTAGATTCAAAGCTATCTATTAATTCACAGGTTTCTAGATAATGCATCATGTTATCATAGTAAGGTAATGGTCCATATAAGATATCCCATTTAGGGGATGTCTTATTTATATATGACATTTCCTCTGGCACGATAATATACTTGATATCATGTTCTTTAATATATGCTTCAAAGTCAGTCACGTACCATAGATTCCTATAATCGATGAGTTGACTCTCTTTTAAATGATATTCTAAATTAAGGTTTCCAAGAACTCGACCTTCTAGTTGTAGATGTTCTTTCAAGTCTTGATAATTGTCATTTTCTGCAGTCACCACCTGATAACTGTTATAACCATTAAATAAAGCAATCGTTAATAATGTGATCCAAAACACTTTATCTGGAATGAGCGATTTTAAAAATAC
>JABXKX010000337.1 GCA_013619035.1 Peptostreptococcaceae bacterium | reverse complement strand
CTTTTTTAAAAATTTTTTTTATAACTAATAAAAATGATTTTTTTAAAATTTTGAAGAAATGAATATTTATATATTTCCAACAAAAAAAAAAAAAAAAAAGCCCAGCATCAGCTGGACTTTAAGACTTATTTGTCTAAGTGATCTAATTCAACATCTAAAATTTGAGCAGCAACACCATCATAAGTGTCTAACTCTAAATTGTGAACTCTGTTGTTAACACCGTTAATTGTAGTTCCAATTGATACGAAGATATAAGGTACTTCTTCATTAGCAATTTTTGCCCACTCAGCATATAACTCAGCTCTTTTAGCTTGATCATATTCAGATTTACCTAATCTGAAGATCTCGTTAGCTCTTTCGTGGTGGAAACCAATAGCGTTAAATCCACCAAGAACGTCAGCATCTTCACCGAAGATTGCAGTTGGATCTGGA
Source organism: Peptostreptococcaceae bacterium (assembly GCA_013619035.1). Next base: position 4,560 of record JABXKX010000337.1, on the reverse strand, counting down.
TCGATAGCTAAGCTCCAACCCATGTTGTATAATTCGAAGTCTTGCTTCTCATATACTAAATCAGAAACAGCTGTAAACTCCATTAATAATCCTTCTAATTCAATACCTAATGCTCCCCAGTTCTCTTTAGCAACTGAAATTAGGTTTAAAGGCCAGTCAACATCATTGTATGAAGTCCATACGATTGATAACTTTTCGCCATCTTTATCTAAGATTCCGTCACCATCAGTATCTAACCATCCAGCTTCAGCTAATAAAGCAGATGCTTTTTCTGGGTTGAAATCGTAACTGTTTAACTCTGAAGTATCAGGATAAGCCCAAGATACTGGAGAAATTGGCGCTAAACATGGTGCAGCAAAACCTTCCCATTGAGCGTCGATAAAGTCTTTTAAGTTAAGACCATACCATAATGCTTGTCTAACTCTCTTATCAGAGAATTTCTCTAATCTTAAGTTGATTCCGATATATCTGTAAGAGTTTCCTAAGAATTCTTGTACTTCAGCAATTCCAGCTTCAGTCATTGTATCATAGTTTTCTAAACTTGCAGAAACTTCAGCAACGTCAACGTCACCAGCGTTTACAGCAGCAGCTGCAGTAGCAGCAGGAACAACTTTGTAGATAACACCATCAACGTATGCTCTACCTTCGAAGTAATCTTCATTTGTAGTTAATTCTACATATTGACCTACTTCATAAACTTTAAACATCATTGGACCTGTACCCATTGGAGTAGCATTTAATGCTTCTAATTGCTCCATTGATTCATATCCATAGTAGTCTCTATTTAAGATTCCATAACTGAAATCTGTAATTTTCTTTACATTTGGTTCTTCAATTGTGAAAGCAATTGTGTAATCATCAATTACGTTAATACCTTCGATTACTTCAACTTCACCACTTCTGTATGCTTCAACACCAACGATATCAGATACAGCAGGTCCTCTTGCACCAACATAATCTGGATCAGCGATTGAATAGTATGTGAAAGCAACGTCATCAGAAGTTAATTCTTCACCATTGTGGAATTTGATTCCTGAAGTAATGTTGAAAGTATAAGTTAACTTATCTTCAGATACTTCCCAAGTTGCAACATCTGGGATATACTCACCATTCTTGTTAACTTTGATCAAACCGTTGAATACTAAGTCAGTAATCTTAGCATCTGTATTGTTTGAGTATAAGATTGGATTGAAAATACCATCAAAACCAGTTTCAGCAACTGTTAATACGTTACCTCTGTTGATTGCTGGATTTGTTTTAGCAGCAGCTTCTAATTCCGCTGTATTGTCTTCTTCTACTGTAGCATCATTTGTAGAATTGTTTGTATTCTCTGTTGCGTTGTTAGTAGCGTTTGTTGTTTCATTTGTTGTATCATTTACATTCTCATTGTTGTTTCCGCCACAACCAACTAAAACAGCTGATAATGCTAAAACTACAGTAAGAAGTAAAATCAATGATTTTTTAAACATTGTAATCCCCCTTTAGATTAGTATGCCTTGTAAGGCTTTTATTGTCACTTGCAATTATAGTAGGATAATTTTGTCATATCAACTGTCAGAATATTATAAAAAAGACCCTTCAAAGCTAGTAATATAGCCAATCCAAGTCTTTTTGTAATATCATATATAAAATTCTTAAAATATACTTTTCATCTGTGTTTATTATGTAATAAGCTTGTGACAAAACAGTGCGCATTTATTACGGCACATTCACATTTTGAAAACTATATTTCCATTACGAAATATGTTATATCATCTTCATTTAAGCCATCCTCTGTATGAATATAAGATTTAATTTTACTATTGAGGCTTTTCAAACTTAAATCCCTATAATTGTACAGAACCTCTTCTAACACCTCTTCAGATATAGTATCATTCTTAACATTATCAACCAATCCATCGGTGTAAAAAATAATTCGATCACCCTTCATTAATTGAATGGTTTCACTGGTGTACGTTGGTGTAAAGAAATCGCTCATCTTACAGATAGGAAAACCATGACTTTTATCCAAATACTCTTTTGTACCATCTTTTCTCATTAATAGTGGATAACAATTGATACCACCAGATGCATAAGTTAAAATACCACTTTCGATATTATAAGAAGCAAAGAACATAACCATGTACATTTCATCAGGGAAATTCATTTTATTAAATTCCTCATAGAAGTGTTTTAGGTTTCTATGAGGTTTTAATCCTCTATACTTCATTATAAGCTTCTCTGAAGACTTGATATAGTTATTACAAAACATCGTCATCAAAGCTGCCGAAACACCGTGTCCCGACACATCTAATACGTACATTCCAATGTTATCATCATCTAATCTATAAATATCGAAGAAATCCCCACTGAGTCGCTCACATGGAAAATACTCAGATATAAAAATGACTTTATTAAAATTAACTTTTCTAGCTGGCAACAATGACTGTTGAATACTTTTTGCATATTCAATTTCTTGAATCAATCGCATGTTATTGCTGCTCATTTCCGTTGTACGTCTATCAACAATGACTTCTAAGTTTTCAGCATACAGTTTGATTTGCTTCTCTTCATTAATCAACTCATTAACCGGTTTGACAATATTATATTCAAATAAAGAATGATATAGATAGTAATAACCCAAAAACATATACATACTATAGATTAAGTGATATAAAAATGTATATCTCATAAAAGTTAATCGTACCACTTGAGCAACGATTAAAATGGCGATACCATTCATAAACTTTAATACAAACTTTTTCTTCTCAATGGTATAAGATCTAAAATGTATTGCAAAAGATATGATTAAAATAACGGCTGTTAAGTATTCTAATAAGGTGTACCATCTTATACTAATATGAGATATATCCAACAGCATCTTGTTATTTGTGATTTTTAACATCACAAAAGCTGCTATAGCCCATATAATTAAGATAAGCAGACGAACAATACCTTGTTTCTTTTGTTTCATTTTATTACTTAACGGTACTGTCGCACCCCCAAGTAAACCAAGTGAAAAAATAAATTTACTCAAAGAAGAGAATACTGTTAAGGTTTCATAACTGATTGTATCAGCAAACCAGTAAATATTTGAAAATGCTATAAAAGAAAGTCCTGCAGATACTGCAAAAAACATAGTGTAAATAAGCATTCGTAATGCATTAGAAGTCCTAATAGCACGACTGCAAATACTAACAATAAGAATAATCGTTACAATTGATGCAAACTCAAAAACATAGGGCAAGTTTAATAACCCTATATTGTTCAACATTGACATTACGGGAATTTCAAATAAGTAGACGAAAATAAACAAACTTGTTACTAAAAATGATGTCGTTGCTAGCTCTCCGTATTCAGAGTAAAACACTTGTTCATAAAGTTTTCTGAAAAATTTCATTTAATAACCCTTTTTATTCTGTGAAATAACTACCACCAATAAATTCTTTTAAGATTGATGTAATCGGCACCAAAGTGTCATCATCAATCGATTCAAAATAACTTAGAAATTTTAGTAATCGTTTGGCTTCTTTATATTCATCAACCGTTTCTGAAATTGCCTCAAGAAGTGGTTCTGCATGTTTCTTTAAGACTGCCAATTCAAAACTAAGGGCCGAATTAAAAATAACATCTGCTTCTTCTTGGAATGGGAATATATTTTTTTCTTCTCCACGTCTTACGGACGGCCACAGTTTAATAGTAGTAATAGCATCATGTCCTCTATATTTACTATCACGAACAATTCTTCTAATCAATCTAGAATCAGTTGTAGGAATTCGATTATGATCATCAATATTAAGCTGTGTTAAAGCACTGATATATATTTTAAATTTATGTTCTCCATCAATTTGATTGGTCAATTTTTCATTTAGTCCATGTATACCTTCTATGATAATGGGTTGGTTTTCATGAATCCGAAGCATTTTACCATTGTATTCTCTGCACCCTTCAATAAAATTAAAGGTTGGTAATTCAACTTCTTCTCCTGCAACCAGACCTGCCAAATCCAAATTAAACTGTTTAACATCAACAGCGTCAATGGATTCAAAGTCAATGTTGCCATTTTCATCTACTGGCGTAAACTGTCTGTCAACAAAATAATCATCCGTTGATAGAGTTATCGGATCAAATCCATTTACTTTTAATTGAATTCGAAGTCTATTTGCAAATGTTGTTTTGCCAGATGACGAAGGTCCAGCAATTAAAATTACTTTTTTATGCGCTTTTGTTATCTGATCTGCGATTTGAGCCACTTTCTTTTCATGTAAAGCTTCTCCCAATATCATCAGTTCCTTATAGTTTTCTTTTTCAATCTCGTCATTAAGTTCAAAAACATTTCCAACACTTACTATGTCACCCCATGCTTCTGATTCTCTAAATGTTTGGGCTAATTTTTTATGTTCTTCAAAGGCTGGCAGTGTTGACGGGGCCGCTGTAGTAGGATGTCTTAATATAACACCAACATCATATTTTATAACATCAAAACATTTCAAATAACTAACATTAGGCAACATATAACCATAAAAATAGTTTTTTATCCATCCACATGTGTAGATATTGATAAAATCATGTGATCTATAT
>JABXKX010000324.1 GCA_013619035.1 Peptostreptococcaceae bacterium | reverse complement strand
CATTATTTATGGACAAAATAATAGAAAGTGTTTTTAACACTCTCTAGAAATCTGTAAACATATAGACAACACCAAAAATAACTAAAACGATACCACTTATTACAGTTATGCCAATGTTTAATTCGCTTGGTTCAGCATTTTTATATTTCCAACGTTCACCAAACATTGACATGAATTCTGGTTTAACAATACATAAAATACCAATAACAATCAAGATGATTCCTAGTAAAATTCTCAATGCATTTCCCCTTTTTATTTAATTTTACCATATTATAGTAAGTGAGAACAAAAAAAAGAAAGCATTTAATCAACACTTATCTTTTGTCATCGTTTTGTTATAATCTTATTTCTTCACTACTTGTAATAGGGCACCCAATTAGTCTAATAATTTTATCCCCTAAGCGACTGGCTTCTTGTAAATCATGGGTTACCATAATCACAGTCTTTTTATCTAGAGCAATCAGTTCTTCCAGTAGTGTCATCAATTGATCCTTAAGTTCATCATCTAAGCCTTGAAAGGGTTCATCCATCAATAATATATCATGAGGCATGGAAAACGCTCTAGCTAAAGAAACTCTTTGTTTCATGCCACCACTTAGAGTGTTCGGATATGCATTTCTAAACGCGATCAATTCCACTTTGTTTAAGAAAAACTCAACACGTTCTTTCAATATATCCTCAGGTAGTTTACCTTCTAAAACATATAAAAGATTCTCCTCTACTGTTAACCAAGGAATCAGACGACTTTCCTGGAATACATATGATAATTTCATATTTTCCAAACCGACCACATTACCAGCGTACTTTGTATCTAATCTAGAAAGCATCTTAAGAATTGTTGATTTACCACAACCAGATGGTCCAAGTAAACAAGTCACCTTACCTTCTTCAAAATCAATTGAAAAGTCTTCCATTACTTTCAGTTGACCAAAAGCTTTATGAATATTTTTTAGTGTTATCATTAAATCACCTTAAATCTCTCATAATACTTAACCTTCTTTATCAAACGTTTTGTTATAATCTCAATACATAAACTGCAGATGATGATTAAAAACGTCCATGCAAAGACATGGTCATAATCCATCCATACTTTACCATCATACAATTGTTGTCCAACCGAATCATTAATAAATGCAATAACTTCAGCTGCAATTGTACCTTTCCAACAGATGCCTATACTGGTTAAAACACCTGCAAATAAATACGGTAATGTACTTGGCAAATATAATTTTTTGAGTTTTCTATAAAATGGTACTTTATAAATAGTAGACATGCTAATTAACTCTGTATCTACCATCTTATACCCTTCTACAACATTGTAATAAATGATTGGAAAGCATAATAGTATCCCACAAAGACTTGGTACCCAAGCATCTTCTACTAAGATAATCAAAAGAATAATAAATGAAACAACAGGCGTTGATTTTATAGCTATGATTACGGGTTGCAAAGTCTTATAGACCATGTCATTCATACCCGCTAAAATACCTAAACCAACTCCGAGTCCAATACCAATTGATAAAGCAATTAGTACTCTAATGATACTCGATAAAAGAATTTTATATGTCAAAGAAGTACTTAAAAGAGTCACCAGTACTTTCCCTGTTTCTAATGGCGAAGGAACATAAAATTTATTAGCGATAATGGATAATAACCACCATAATGATATCCAAAAGAGAAGGATAAAAAATCCTTCTCGTAGTTTATTTCTTTTCATAGAAGAATGAATCCTCTGGTAATGAACCACCAATTGACTTTGGATTAAAATCATTTAGAATCTCAAAGAACTTCATAACTGATTCTTTTGAAGTTTGTGCATCAATCAATGTAATGTTACAGTTTGGAATCGCTTTTGTTGCCAAAGCAGCTTTTGGTAAAATACCGAATTTCTCTACTAATAGACCCGCATCTTCTGGCGATGCATTTACAAACTCTACAGAGGCTTGATACTCAGCCATAAACGCTTCAATGACTTCTGGATTGGCTTCAGCATATGCTTTATTTACAATGATAGCACCCATTGGTAATACAGAACCATCAGTTACTTTTTCCCATTCTTTAGTAAGATCTAAAGCAATTCTAACATCTTCATTAGCCATTAAAGTTGACGTTACAAATGGTTGCGGTAACAATGCAAGCGTTGTATCACCAGCAGTTGTTGTTGTTGCTAATTCACTATGTTCTACTGCATATTCAACCGTTACATCATCTGTTAAACCATTTTCAGCCAATACATAATTTAAAATATATTCTGGAGAAGCACCTTTACCTGATGATCTTAAAGTTTTACCTTTTAAATCTTCAATGCTCTGAATTTCTTCACCATTTTCTAATACATAAAGTACACCAAGCGTATTAACCGCTAATAATTGTACTTGACCTTCTGTTTTTACACTTAATATAGATGCTAAGTTAGTTGGTACAGCAGCAATTTCAACTTCGCCTTGTACAACTTTACCAATGATTTGATCCGGCGCACCAACAAGGTCAAAGGTATAATCTATAACACTTGTCTCTAATTCATCATTTTCCATCATTTGAACCATACCCATACCTGTTGGTCCTTTTAACGTTGCAACTCTTAACTCAGGTCTTTCAACAGGCGTTTCCTCAACAACATCTTCAGTTGTTTCTTCAACAGATGCATTTTCAGCATTTGTTACCGAATTATCCACCGCATTGTTTGTGTCATTTGAACACCCGATAACCATCATAACTGAGATGATCATAATTCCTATTAATATTAGACTTTTTTTCATTTAATGCCTCCTAAGATATTGAGTTTATTACCTTTGATTTCCAACATTTGATTGTCTATTAGTTTATCAAATACTCTGTATAACGTAGATCTTGCAATACCTAAATATTCTGCCAGTTCTACTTTTGACATCGGTAATATTAACTCATTTGATTGTGTACTAGCTTTTAGTCTACTTATGTAAGTCAATACTCTATCTTCTCCATTAGGGATTGAAAACAAAGCAATCCTATCCAATAAATACTGCACCTGTCCATTAAAAAATGTCAAATAATTCTTTAACAGATTTGGGTCTTGATTTAGAAGCTCTAAAACTTCATGTTCTTTTAGCATAAGAACCATGCTTTTCTTTTCGAATGTTACACGAGTTGGGTAATAATCAATATCTGTAAAAATTGATAATACTCCGAATAACTCACCCGGTACTATTCGCTTCAAAAAAGTTAAATTGTCCTCTGAAATCTGTTCAACTCTTGCATTTCCTTTTAATAAAAACATCATACTTTTAATGTGTTTGTCACTATCGTAAGCCACATCATCTTTATTAAATTCAAGGATTTCCCCTGATGATTGAAAGAAGGTTTCAAGTTGATCCATAGAGATGTTATGAAATATTGGATTATCCATTAATATCTTTAACATACTGCCTCCTATGTCCCATATGGTACATTTATACTTGAATTGTATAATAATTAACTAACAAAGTCAATAATTGTAAAAAAAAGAAGACCTCTATTTTGTTCATAAAGTCTTCTGTTTATTACAAAATTTTATTAACTTATCCATGTCACCTCAACTGATGTTACAGTCCATACACCATCTACTCTACTTAAGACGACTTCAACACCTACGGCACCTAAACCTGATTTAAATTTGGACCCTTCTATTATAACTTCATTCTCCGATACATGAACAAAAGAATCAAATTCTATTAGAATACCTTCAATATACTGATCATCAATCACCATATTCTTCTCAACTAAAGTCTCATAAGACTCATCTATTATCGGTAGTTTATATTTCGATAAATAGATTTCCATAGCATGCCTAATATCATCAGTCAGCCCTTCAATCGTATCAAAATTAACCGCTATATACGTCATGTCTTGATTCAAAGCCGGATCGACACCGATGATACTCTCTATTGCTAAAACATACAGAATCGATAAATCAGATACTTCGTAAGCAACCTCCGGCGTCACTTCATTTGGTTCTGTTAAATCAAATCCTGTTTCTGTTTGGAATACGAACAAATAACTCTGAGTACTGCCATCACTTGTAATAACCAGTTCAAGCCCTCTATAAACATGCGTTTCCATAGTAGAACTCAGATACATGGCTGGATGTGGACTTAATTTTAAAAAGTAGTCTGTATTGATACCTTCTAGAGGTAATGTTACTATTTCTTTTTCTGTAAATCTGAAATGTCCTTCTTCATCTAATAAGTAATCTAAGACTTCTATTTGATCTACTTTAAGATCATGAAAATCAATAAGTATATTGGTATTCTCAGGTATCAATGGTATTTTAGAATACTCTTCAAAGAATACTTTGAAAGGCTCTTCCCTAAATTCCAGCTCTTTTAAATCATAACTTTTATTATCAAAGCTTATGCTTATCGTTTCATTGATCTGACTGTTTATTGACATATAACCCATTAAAACTATAATAATTAGAACAACACAAACAACCATATACTTCTTAATGTATTTTTTCATAAAGTCTCCTTTTTTACATCTCTATCGGAAGTGCATCTGTGACGCCGTTGACTTACAACTTTTTCTCATGTCACACTCGCTGTAACTAATGTAAGAGTGAGTTAGCTGGCAGAACTGGAGTGTTCATAATCATAAAACTATGAAACTACTACTTTCAAATCCAACTCCTTACATCACTCACCTTTATTACTTATTTTGTGTAAACTCTAGTACTTCATCTTCAATGCTTATTTCGAGGTTATACTTTATATTTGGTTGATATAGATGTTGTGGAGTAATCTTTAAATTTGGTTTCAGATTTGAAACTACATCTCCATAATGATCTATTAACTCAATATACAATTTATCACCTGAATTTGATCTATAAGCCATTTCAACTATTTCATTTTCTTTTCCGTTGATTGATTTGATTATCTCCAACTCATTGTTATAGGTAATTCTTATTTTTGCAATATCTAAGTTTGTATTCTGAATATCTATAGTTAAATTCGGCTGATCAAATCCCAGCATCTTATTCAAATTATTTGATCTACTAGAATA
>JABXKX010000168.1 GCA_013619035.1 Peptostreptococcaceae bacterium | reverse complement strand
CTGATATCATGTTTATTACAGATTTCCTCAATGTTCAAGTTCATATTCAAATTTTCATGAATATATTTAATCACTTGTTTCACTTTAACATTTTTCACATCACTTTTCTCTACTTGCGATTTCTTTATGTATCTAGAAATAATGAAATATAGTTCTATGAAATTCAATCTTGATATGGCATTTTTATAGTCGTCCATCATATTATTGTTTCTATCAATTTTCTCAATTGCCAGTTTGATTTCATTACAATCATAGAGTTTCGTATAATTCTTTGAGTTATTGAAGCAAAGGTTAAGAAATATTAGATCTTCATCGATTTCACATGCTTCCAGTCCATTGATGATAAATTCCAATTGAGTGATTCGACAGCTTCTTCTTTCGTCTACAACAAAGAAATGAGACACACCTGGATAGATGATTATACAATCACCTTTTTTAAGATAAACATATTCACCTTCAATACCCATGATGCAGTAACCATTATTAATATAATTAATCTCAATCTTCTTATGTTTATGACAGTTAAATCGATACCTTGAAGGAAACTGAAATGTTCCAACAATATCTATTTCAACATGATACTTGTCATTTTCCAAAAGCTCCATTATTAAACTATCCATCGACTCTCAACCTTTCACTCCATATCTTATTACATTATACCATATTTATCATAAGATTCTTTTGCACCCATACCATTTGCGATAGCTTCTGCAACAACTTTTTCACCATGTGCTTTTTCATAAGCTTTTGTTATAACTTCTTTTTCAATTTCCTGAGGTATAATAACAACGCCATCTAGATCTCCAAACACAATATCGCCTGGATTGATTCTTACACCTTCTATTTCAATCGGTACTCTAAAATCGATTACTTTTCCTCTTGGACCTTGATCTTGTGCATATCGACCATATGAAAAAGTTGGAAACCCTAACTCTAATATCCCTCTGGTATCTCTAGAATAACCGTTTACAACAGCACCTGTAGATCCTAGTATTTTAGCTCTTGTACTCATCAACTCGCCCCACAAAGCATAAGTTGGTGATGCGCCTGTACAGATATAGACTTCATTTTTCTTTAGATCATCTAGTGCTTCCAACATCAATCCAAAAGGTTTTTTCATAATTTCATTATGACCATTTGACAGTTCTTCAAATGCATCTGCTTCAAGAACTGTCATCGCTCTGCCAACCACAATCATATCATCATGTAAGGGTTGTACCTTTGCCGGTAGAAATTGTTTAAACAGTCTCATTTTATCCATAATATCACCAATCACAGCTGAAAACAGATCGGTTCTCATCATTTCAAATAATTCATCATCGTTTTTCCAAGAAATCATATTGCCCTCCATTACTTAACATCTATGACTGCACCCGCTGCAGCAGATTTACTTATTCTCTGATATATTTCTAAATATCCTTGATCCACTTTCTTCACCAGTGGCATCCAAGTTTTTCTTCGTTGTTCTAAAATATCTTCTGACACGGCAAGATGAATGCTACGCTTATCAATATCGACTTGAATGACATCACCCTCTTCAATCAAAGCAATGGTCCCACCTTCAAATGCCTCAGGAGAAATATGTCCAACAAAACATCCTCTATTTGATCCTGAAAACCTGCCGTCCGTCACAATAATACAAGTATCTGATAAGTCCATGCCTTCTAAACATTTCATTGGACGATACATTTCAGGCATACCTGGTCCGCCCTTCGGACCTTCATATCTCAATATAACTGCGGTATTTTCTATCACTTCACCATTAAGAATGCCATCAATCGCTTCTTGCTCTGAATTAAAGATTTTAGCTTTACCAGAAAACTTAAATAGATGTTTTGGAATAGCAGCCGGTTTTACCACAGAACCGTCAAGCGCTAAATTACCTTTGAGTATGGCCAAACCACCCTCTTTTGAGAAGGGTTCCTCTATGCTTTTAATCATTTCTCTTCTACTTGTTTCTTTTGTGTTGACCAAATTTTTCTCTAACGATTCACCTGAAACAGTGATAGTATCTCTATGCAATAATGGTAGCAGTTCCTTCATTACTGCCGGAACACCTCCCCCTTCATAAAAATCTACCATATCATATGGAGAAGCAGGATAAATCGATGCAAGCTGAGGTATCTTACGACTTAAATCATCAAAGGCATCTAAAGAAAGACTTCCCAATCCAGCTTCATGATATATGGCTTGTAGATGCATCACCGCATTGGTCGATCCGCCAATAGAGAGTAGCACCATAATTGCATTCTCGATTGATTCTTTGGTAATTATTTGTCTAGCAGATATCTGATTAAACACCAGATTCATGATTGCTTCTCCAGTTTCATAAGCAACACTCAATCGTTTAGACATAATTGCTGGTATTGTTGCACTTCCCGATAAAGACATTCCCATTGCTTCTGCTAAACACCCCATTGTATTGGCAGTTCCTAACATAGCACATGAACCGGCACAAGGTTCGGCAATACTTTCTATATATGCAAATTCCTCTTCTGAAATTTTACCCTTTTGTTTCCAACCAATCGCTTCAGTAACAATGTTTCCATCATAATGTTTGCCTTTGTACTGAGCTGGCATCATGGGTCCACCATTGATGAATATCGAAGGGATATCCAATCTTGCAGCAGCCATCAACATACCGGGTACTATTTTATCGCATGATCCGAGTAAGACCATGCCATCAAATTTATGTGCTCTCATCATACATTCAACAGATGAAGCAATAATATCTCTCGATGGTAGAATATATCTCATGCCATCATGACCTTCAGCAATCCCATCACATGGTGCAATGGTAGAAAAAGTCATCGCAGTGCCTCCAGAACTTTCAATACCCTTTGTTACCTGTTCACTGATTTGATTTAAATTAAAGTGTCCCGGTGTAGCATTGGTATATGAATTTACAACAGCAATAATTGGTTTTCTAAGTTGCTTATCAGTAAATCCCATCGATTTGTACAAGGCTCTTTTTAATGCCCCTTTATCGCCTCTTAAAATTTCACTATAGTATTCATGTTTAGACATCGAAGTCACCTCTTAATCCACAAAATCATTTTTTGCTACCACTGGTAAAGTAGCACCGCCATCTATCGTTAAACAAGTTCCTGTAATATAACCAGCCTTCTCAGATGCAAGGTATAGAACTGCTTCTGCCACTTCCTTAGTCGTTGCAAATCTTCTTAAAGGTAATCTAGAAGCTGCTTGGTGTCTTATATCATCTTCTGGCCAACCGACATCAGTATAACCAGGTGCTACTGCGACCATTCGAATACCATGATGTGAAAGTTCCATTGCCGCATTCTTTGTAAATTGAACCACAGCAGCTTTGCTTGGTGCATAGACTGAGGCACCTGGCCAACAGCCATAAACTTGATTCGATGCAATATTTATAATGGTGCCACTAATATTCTTTTCCACCATTTTATTAGCAACAATCTGTGAACTAAAGAATACAGCTTTCCAATCAACACTTGTCATCTTATCAAAGAACTCTTCTGATGCTTCAAGAAAAGGGGCTTCATAACTGATACCAGCATTATTCACCAATAGGTCCACATGACCAAATTCTTCGAAAACACAATCGAACATACCTTTAACTTCATCCATTTTACCAACATTCGCTTTAATACAAATGCATTTTCTACCCGAACTTCTAACAAGTTCACATACTTCCTCTGCGCTAGCCTTATCACTGTAATAGTTAACAACAACATCGTATCCATTTTCACTTAATGTAATTGCAATCTGTTTTCCTATGCCACGACTCGAGCCAGTGACCACCGCTACTTTATTTGTCATTCTTCACTCCTTTTATCCTATCTCACTAAAAAAGTATTTCTACCCTTAATATCTAATGTTGCCTTATAAACACCTTGTTTTTCTGTTGTAATATATAATTCATTCAACTGTATGCCGCCAAAAGTGACACTTGTAACGTTTTCTGCCGGGACTTTAATTTCTTCCATTTTCTTACCGGTCTTCGGATCCCATCTAGAAACTTTGTATCCGCCCCAATGAGCAATCCACAACATCCCTTCCTCATCAATTGTCATACCATCTGGACTGCCAATCTCATCTTGAAAAGAGATACATGACGATTTATTTGTAATGTTTCCTAAAGTCTCATCAAAGTCATAAGCAACAACTTCATTGGTATAAGTATCGATATAATACATCCTTGATTGCCACCAAGCTAAACCATTTGAGATACTGACATCACTAATCATTTCCTTCAATACCCTCTTATCCATTTTATAAAGCGCACCTGCTTCAAAGGCATCTGAAGATTCTTGATCAACAGCCATTGAACCCACCCAGAATCTACCTTTTGGGTCACATTTGCCATCATTAAACCTAATATTTTCATTAAAAGCAACATCACCAATCAAGGTGTATACTCCTGTGTTTAAATCGAAATAATAGATGCCATCTGTTAAAGCAACAATCATGTTACCATCTTCATGTAATGCAATAGAACCTACCGAACTTGGAGTTTTCCAGGTTTTTATTTTTTCAGTTTCAGGATCATACTTATAAATCTTACAGCCATAGATATCTATCCAGTATAGACATTTACTCTTATAATCCCATGTTGGACATTCTCCTAAGTCGGTTTTTATATCAATAACTAAATCCGCTTTTTTCAATATCAAAACTCCTTTTACTTTACATTCTTTGATATTAATTATATTTTTTTTCTTAAAATATGTCTTTATAATTTCGGAATTCTCACATCTTAGATGTATACTATTCGGAACTCACAAGTAAATTATTTATTATATAAAAAAGAGGTTGAGTTATATAACCCAACCTCCACTTTATACTAAATACTGATAACGCCTTGATGACTGTTTTCCATATGAAGAATGGATTGATAACACACAAGTGCATTCTCTTCATCTCCCATCCCTTTATAGCCTAAGTACATAAGGAAATAACAATGAATTTGATTTTTTTTGTTTAAATTCTCATCAAATATTAAAAAATCCGGAAGAGATATGGCAAAATAATCAATTAAA
>JABXKX010000271.1 GCA_013619035.1 Peptostreptococcaceae bacterium | reverse complement strand
TCGTCGGCAGCGTCAGATGTGTATAAGAGACAGTCATTATAGTATTTGGTATATTGCTTTTAAGCAGTTTGGCTTATGGAGAAGAGGTAAACGTTGAGATTGCAGAAGAAGATATTGTAATCAATAATGAATATATAAAAAATACAGCATTACAATATCCGTTTGTTGTATACAAAAATATTACTTATCTACCGATGACTTGGAAGATTGCTAGAGGTCTTGGTTTAGAAGCCAAATGGACAGAAGAAACTGGATTAAGTGTTATCTCTTCTAATGAGTCAATCCCTTTAGATCTTGATTATAGTTATAGTAATAAAACGGGCTTACACAAAGCTAAATTAGCAACTGGTCCTATAAAAGTAGCTGATCAAATAATTGACAATAACAATGAACCTTACCCGTTGTTGGTATTTAGAAATATCACATACTTTCCATTGACTTGGCGTTTTATGGTGGATGAATTTGGAGCATCATATAAATGGACCAAAGAGACGGGCCTCAGTATTGATACTGATAAAAAAGTCTCTAACGAATCTGAAGATATCAATAAAATTGTAGAAGAGTACTTCTTTGAAACAGATTTCTACATGGTAGGTAGCCAAGATATGGCCATGTATACTGGTTTCAATGCGAAAACCTACAATGGGATTAGTATCAGTGTATTAATCGCTAAGGGTTATACTACTTCGGATAAGAACATGTTATTTATCGATGATGGTACAGAAGCATATGGGTTATATGATGAAAAGTATATGCCTGGCATGAAAGAGTTTTTACCAGAAGCTTATACGCTTAATGAAGAAGGTGTCTACTATTTTGAAAAAGGTGATCGAAAGATTATATATATTAAATCAAATACGAATGATGTGCTTTCAGTTATAGATGGTCTTTATAGTTTTAATGAAGAAGAATCAGAGACTACTTCTGCAGAAGGGCAATTAAATGAATTAATGAGTAAAGGCGTTGATACATATAGTTCTATTAAGACTTTAACAGTAGATGAGATGCAGCAATTAGTTAGTGAACAGTATTATGACGGTGATTTTTATACGGTTACAACTCAAAAGACCGCTGAATATGCACAACAATATATATATCGTTATGAAGGCAGAAGCTTAAACTTATGGGTTAATTTTGCTCAGGACTTTAAGAAAAGAAATGCTTTGATTCTTAATAATGATTCATATGAGTTTGGCTTAATGCTTAATTCAGTAATGGGTGAATTAGTAGAAGAATATCCAGAATTCTATAGTATTAAATCACCTGGGTATTATCAGATAACACATGGTGATCAAATGATCTTATATGCATTGTTTGAAGAGGATCAATACCAATCAACCATCGACCAAATGTATGAGGGGTATGAAAAAGATACAACTAAAGTAGCTGTATCAGTCGGATTAGATTATAAAGCTGAGGTCGAGAAGTTATTATTGGATAACCCGAGTTTAATAGAAACTGGTGAGGAAAAAGTCGTTTACATAGAAGCAAATCCTGAAAAAGGATTTAACTACCCTTATGTGATATTCTTACCAAATGATACGAATAAAGAAGAAAACAAAAACAATAAAAAATACTTATTGTTAGAAGGCCATAACTTCCCGGCTATGTCGAATAATATGAATGTTCATATCTATAATGCGCTAACAATGGGTAAAAGATCTCATATAGGTACTGATGTTCAAAATCAATTGTATATTCCAAGGGTTATGCCGATATTTCCTAAGTTTGGATTTGAGAATATAGCCAATCCGCCAGAGTTTTCTCATAATCATGCTTTAGACAGTACGGTGATGTTTATTGAAGACAACATAGAGGATATCAGGTCACTCGATGCAGATGGTACATTAACTGAAGAAGATTTTTATAAGATGTATAATATAGAGGAGCAACTGCATGCTATTGTATTAGATGCTCAAACACAACTTGAAAATGCAGGTCATCAATTAGAAGAGCAGATATTTGTAGCAGGATTCTCTGGTGCTGGTAACTTTTCAAGCAGGTATACAAGTATTTATCCTGAACAAGTAAAAGCTATGTATTCGGGTGGTATGTTTATTCCTTTCGTACCTGGTTTAACCTATAAAGGTGATAATCTGGTTTATCAGATTGGAGCATATGATCATGAGTATTTATTTGGAAGACCATTTGATTTAGAAACATACAACAAGGTTGCAAAAATAATGTACTTAGGTGGGTTAGATGAACATGATGCCTTGATGGGTGACGATACATTTACAAAACAGCAAAGAGAGTTAGCCATAAAATTATATGGTAATGATGTCTCAACACGTTGGGAAACCGCACAAAAGGTATTTTATGAAGTTGGTGGACAAGGCCAATTTATAACGAATATTGAAAAGGCTCATAGTGGAGGTAGTGAGGATATCAATCATGTGATCGAATTCTTTAAACTCAACAGTAATTCAAGTGATCCAGTATATATAAAGACATCTGAACATGATAATTTGATTATTATAAACGGCTTAGATGACATAAATAAGTAAACAACAATAGAATTGAAATGAGACTCCTAAGAAATTGGGAGTCTTTTATATGATATACATTACTAATTTTCCATATATTGTGTATAATGAAATGAGATATAGAATACTATATGGAAAATGAAACAAATAATAGTTCTAATCATGTAGTAGCAGAGGGTGTAGAAAGTGATAATGAAGTAAACCTTACAGGCTTTTTTAGTGTTGCTGATTTTCAACGAATGTTTGGAGGGTACTTATCTTATGAGATGGAGCATATCTTTATCAATGTGTCATGACACTACGACGTAAGAGAATGGACGAATGTATGTGAAATTGGTATAGAACCTGTGAAACCTGCAGAAGTTATTATACTCAGAATCACTCAAAAAAATAGAGAATAGGAGGCAATTAAATGAGAGCTGGAGATCCAATTAGAAATTTTAGATTTAAAATTGAATGCGATGGGGTTCAAAATGGCGGATTTAGTGAAGTTGCAGGATTTGATATATCAATAGATGTTATTGAGTATAGAGAAGGTGGTGAGCCAACGACACCAAGAAAATTACCTGGTTTGACGAAGTATAGTAATATTACCTTGAAAGCTGGTGTAGTGGATCAACATCTATATACTTGGATCATAGAATGTGTTGGTGGAACAATCGAAAGAAAGTCGTTAACACTCAATGCTTATGGTGAAGAAGATGCAGATACTGTTATTGCTTCTTGGACGATTGAGAATGCTTGGCCTGTTAAATATACAGCACCTGATTTTAATGCAACTGGTAATGATGTTGCTGTAGAATCATTAGAGATAGCTCATGAAAGTCTTAAACGTACCCAATAAGAGGATGATTTATGGTATTTAAAACAGAATATGAATTTTCACTACCGAAGGGTTATGTCGATAGAGAGGGCACACTTCATACAAAGGGTATCATGCGGTTGGCAACAGCCGCAGATGAAATCCTGCCTATGAGAGATCCGAGGGTTCAGCAAAATCCTGGTTATTTGACAGTGATATTATTGTCACGTGTTATTTCACAATTAGGTACTTTGGAGAGCATCAACACCAATATAGTTGAAGGTCTTTACACTGCTGATTTAGCGTACTTACAAGAAGTTTATGAACGCATCAACAAATTAGATCATGCAAATTTCAAAGTGAAATGTCCAAATTGTCAACAAGAGCATGAGCTGGGTATGAATTTTTTGGACAGAGGGGTATATTAACAACTTACCCTGAAGATAAATTATATGAAGAGATGGCCTTTATTGCATATCACTTTCACTGGTCTTTTGATAAACTCATGATTTTAGAGCATAAAGAAAGACAAAGATGGTGTAAACAAATTTCTGAGATCAACAGAAAAGCAAATGATGAGCCAGACAATATTTTTAATGTTTAGTGAGGGGAGATTTCTCCCCTCATGATTAAGGAGGGCTTGATGTGTTATCCTGTAGGGACATTTAAGTTTGCTGTAGAAATCGATGGTATCTTAGCTGGTGGATTCAATAAAGTATCTGGCATGGGATCAGAAATGGAAACAAGAGAACTTAAAGAAGGCGGTGAAAACAACATAAAGATAAAACTATTTGAAGGCATCAAGTATAACAATATTACTCTAAGTAAAGGTGTTGGATTAGGCAGTGCATTATGGGATTGGTATTATGATGTTATAGATGGTAAACATCTGCTAGGTTTACCGAAAAAGAGTGGTTCTATCATACTATATGACAATGCAGGTACTGAAGTTTCGAGATGGGATTTTACCAATGCTTATCCAATCAAATGGAAAGGCCCTGATTTAAATGCGCAGGAGGATTCAAGCATTGCTATAGAAGAATATGAGTTGGTTGTAGAGAAAATAGTATTGTCTAAGTCGAAGAGTGTGATAGGAATGGTTTTAGATGCGATAGGATTGTAACATAAGGTGGTTTGGATGGTAGTTATTAGAGATATATCTATATTTAAAACAATCAGAACTCAAAGTGATTTTTGTGACCGTATCATGGGGCGAAACTCATTTTCAATGAGACGGTTGAAGAGTTTGCCATTGATTTATGTTTTAAAACCACAAGAGCTATCAGATCATACTCAAGACACCATAGAACAACAAAACATATACAATAGTTACAGCAAGCATCATGACACTTATAAAACAAACTCGGTTATACAAGCGTGTAATATTATAAAAAACATATGTACTTTGAATCAGCCTGATCAGCATATAAAAAGTCTGATTACAAATAATGAAGAACTCAGTGTTAATGATTTCATCAATCAATTGGCATATGAAACAAAGAGAAGTTATCGCTTATCAGAAAACTTTAGGCAACTTCTTTTTAGACATTTTGAAGGTTATGAAAATGTTTATTTTGGTGGAACAACTGAGGATCAAAAGAGGTCTGTTTTTTACAATATTGATAAACACGATAGTTATACCAGTAAGATTGTTTTAAAAAACAGAATCAAGCATCATAATGATTTCAACTACAACTTATTGAATAATTTTCTGGAAAGAAGAGAACATTTGTATCATTTAGAGAAAGT
>JABXKX010000520.1 GCA_013619035.1 Peptostreptococcaceae bacterium | reverse complement strand
ATAATATTTAATTTTATAAAATAAGAAAACCGTGTAATTTCAACGGCTGTGAGTAATTTTCAGAATTGGCACACTATTTGCTCTATTTAAAAGTGAAATCATTAAATATGTAATGATGCAATTATTTATTATGGGAGGGAAGAAATGAAAATCACAATTTTAGGTGCAGGAAATGGTGGAGTTGCAGCAGCAGCAGATTGGTCAATTGCAGGTCATGAAGTTAGTTTATTCGATTTTGAAGGTTTTGGAAATCAAATTGAAGCGATACAAGAAAATGGTGGAATTCAGGCAGAAGGTGATATAGAAGGATTCGCACCTGTTAAGTATGCAGGACATTCAATTGAAGAAGCTATGATTGATGCTGAGTTAATAATTGCAATTGGACCAGCTTATAGTACTGTACCATTTGCTGAAGCGGTAAAGCCTTTTATAAAGTCCGGACAAAATGTAATTGTTTGTCCAGGTTCTTGTGGAGGAGCATTTTTATTTAAAAAGACGTTAGGTTTAGAATTTGAGGATCCTTCTATAATAGTAGCAGAGACTTCTACTTTACCTTATGCATGTAGAATAACAGATTTAGGAAAAGTACATATATACCTAAAACTTAGAGGTGGATTATATATATCAAGTCTTCCTTCTAATCAGAGTGATACTATTCACAAGTTATTTAGTTTAGTATATCCATTTGTTGACAAAGGCGAAAATGTCCTTCAAACAATGTTACAAAATGGAAATCCCGTTATTCATCCAGCTGTAACATTATTAAATGCTGGCAGAATTGAAAGTACAAAAGGAGATTTTTATTTCTATGAAGATGGAGTTATGCCTGGTGTTGGTAGGTTAATGAAAGCTGTTGACGATGAACGTTTAGAAATCGGTAATGCGATAGGTGTAACTATACTACCAGATCCTGAACTAGGAGTTAAACAAGGTTATATGACAAGTACTGATTATGAAATTGGATATAGTCAGGCTGAAGGATTTAAAGGAATTAAAGCACAATCACAACTTGATCATAGATATTTAAATGAGGATGTTGGATACGGCCTCGTATTCATGACGGAACTTGCTGAAAAGTTAGGCGTAAAAACTCCAGTCATGAATTCTGTAATAAAAATTGCATCTGTTGTTATGCAAAAAGAATATAATTCAGAAGGCAAAAGATCTTTGGAAGTACTAGGGCTTTCCGATTTAACAATTGAAGAAATGATAAACTTATAATTAGATTTTTAAAAGAATATTATAATTGAGGAGGAGTGCACTCTAAGAATTTATCTTGTTGCTTAGAAGATGCTGGAGTGTTAACAGCACCATTTGATTTCGTAAATATTAGCATGTAAGATAAATTTTAATTATTAACAGATTTATATGGTGGATGGTATAGTTCATTATGCAGTTGATAATATAGCTTGTGCATTTTCTCAAACCGTTAGAAAGGGGTTATCATTTTATCGTGGTAGTCTAACACTGAAAGAAACTGCGGAGAAACATAATTTAGAATATAAATCTCCAGAGGAAGTTTTAAATTTATACAATGGAAATTAAATCGATATATAATAGAGTAGGGGGATAATTGAATGTCGGAAGTGAGAAAAGATAAAAAAGATCATGTAAAGGTAATAGATCCGAAGCAGAAGTTGAAGAATAAAAAAAAGAATAGGATTTTATTTGCTGTAGTTACAATCATTATGATTTTTGCATATAAGTATGGCTTGGGTGTAAAAGGTTTAGAAGGCGTGAATTACGGAATTTGGGCAATCGTTCCTGCGCTTACTGCAGTGACACTTGCTTTTATAACAAGAGAGGCTTTATTTGCCTTACTGATGGCATCTATAGTTGGTTTGTTAATACAAGGTCAAGGTCTTTGGGGTTTATCTGAATTATTTATGAGGTCTCTTGGGAATGCTGATTTTATATGGGTAGTGATGATTGAAATATTCATAGGTATTTTAGTTGCATTTTTCCTTAAAACGGGTTCAACTGAAGAATTTAGCCGTGTAGTTGGTGGGAAAATCAAAAGTAGAAAGGGTGTTCAACTACTGGCATGGGGTCTTGGTATGTTTATATTCTTTAGTGATTATTTCTCTCCATTATTTGTAGGACCAGTTATGAAAGACTTAACTGATAAAGCGAAAATTTCTAGAGAAAAATTAGCTTATATATGTGATTCTACATCGGCACCTATGGCTGTAATTATTCCATTTAGTGCTTGGGGTGTATTTATCACAGCTCTTTTAGTAGGTCACGGTCCTATAACAGATAATCTTATGGCCGCTGGTATATACTTTAAGTCGGTTGGTTATAACTTATATGCTATTTTTGCGGTGGCTATGGTAGGTCTTATAGCGCTCGGAATTATACCGGAATTTGGACCAATGAAGAAAGCTGAAGAAAGAGCGATGAACGAAGGAAAAGTTTTATCAGATACAGCACAACCGCTTATGGGTGTCGAACTATCTGACATAAAAACTGCTAAAGAAATTAAAAAGCCAAGACTGTTCTTAAACTTTATTTTCCCTGTACTGATTATAATAGGGATAGCTGTTGGTACTTATGTATTTATAGGTTCTGCTAAAACCGTAGAAGCGTTTATGAGTGCAGTGTTCTTCCTCGGTTTAATGCTTTTAGTTCAAAAGGTGTCTATTAAAGATGTGTTTGAAACAGGGGTACAGGGTATCAAAGGTGTTATGCCAGCGATTCTTATTCTGGCTCTTGCATATGTAATAAATACTGTAAGTAAAGATCTTGGGGCTGCACAATATATTATATCTATAACTGAAAGCTGGTTAACTCCTACACTTTTACCAGTATTAGTGTTCTTTATGTGTGCTTTTATATCTTTCTCTACAGGAACGTCTTGGGGAACTTATGCTATTATGATCCCTATCGCAATGCCATTAGCTTTTGCATTTACTGGTAATGAAGTTACGACGTTAGTTTATGCTACTATAGGTGCAGTTGCAGGTGGTGGAGTATTTGGTGATCATTGTTCTCCATTATCGGATACGACGATACTATCTTCGTTTGGTGCATCTTCAGATCATATTGATCATGTTAAAACTCAATTACCATACGCATCAGTTGCAGCTGGTGTTGCTCTAGTTGTATATTTAGTTATAGGACTAATAATTTAATATGCTTTAATGATTCCAGCATGCTGGTAAGGTGTAGCATCAGAGTATTTTGGGATTAATATAAAATGGATCACCATATGGATAATTATAATATCTGTATGGTGATTTTTTATGGTTTAAGGGCAATTTTAAACGACTAGTTTATCTTTACATATTATTGTTGTTCGGGGGAAATGCAATAATATGTGGTTTTAATAGTAAAAGTAATATAAATAATCAGGGCCAAAGTCGCGATTAAATTACTTTGTATTAAATGATAAAACTTTTCTCAAATGTAAAAATTATCATATTAAGTGTCGATATTTATTACGGAGGTGGTATTATGAAGATTGATACTAGTATGATGACATATAAGAAAACTGTACATTATCAGGAGAAGTTTAAAGAATTTGAAAAAATACTTTCTGACAAAAGAAAAGAGAATCCAGAGAATAGGGAGATGTATGAAATATTAAAAAAAGGTATGACGCCTGAACAACGAGAAAATTCTAGCTATGAGGATTTTACATTTAAATTTTGTTATAGAGACAGTCAAGCTGTTTTTTCTAATGCTTTTGGTGAAGCAAGTCGTGCTAATTATACCTATACCAATTCTAATTCATTTGAAAATGGTTTATCCATTACACCTGAGATGTCTATTCCAACGAAGTATGGCATTAACTTACGTGTGAATGAGAACAGTGTAAGTTGGACGCCAGGTTCAAATCCTTTAAGTGATGAAGAAAGTTCTGAACTCAATTCGTTAGCATATGGCTTGAATCGCTTGATTCGATATGCAAATGGGCAAAATGGATCACCACATCTAGAACCCGATATCGAAAAATCTATTTTAAAAATCTTTAATTCAATGGGGATTCGGACTAATGATGCTTTTATAATCAATGGTACTGAATTCAATACATTAGAACATGATAAACTCGAAAAATCTGGAGTACATGAATGTGGGTTTTCTGGATTACCTGATTATATGATGAAAAAGTTATTTAATGCTTATGGGAGTGAGCTTGGAATAGATCTAAACTGGGATGATGATGCATTTATCATCAAATAAACATGGAATTTAAGAATCAAGGAATTTATAACTCTAAGCAATATGCTTGATCGTCTTGTGCATGATCCTCATAAGAGAGTAAAGGCTGATATTGAACATTAAAGGTATTAATTCTAAAACAGTTTTACTCAATGCGTTCATGTAAAACTGATATTAAACGAATGTAATCTATATTAGTAAAATCAACGATTACAAGAAAACTGCCGAGTTTTACAAACTATAGATTATGTCAAACTAAGACATAACATCAAAGCATCTAGTTTAGATGCCTTTTTTTTATCCAATCTTAGATTTGCTGATTTTAATGTGTATTGTTAGACAAACTCAATGTGGCGTTGTTCATTACTTGTTAAAATACTGACTGGTTTTATAATTGGAAAAAGTTAGAAGTTGTACCAGCGCTTTCTTTTGCAAAATACATTGCTTTGTCAGCTTGTTCGTAAAGTTCATCGACAAGTTGTGAGTTTGAGGGAAACAAACTTATACCTATACTTATATCGATTTGAATGTGGTGGTCTCCAATAGTTAGTGGTGCTTTCAATGCATTCTCAATTCGTCTGATTAGGAACTCTACATCAGTTTTAGTGTGGATGTCGTTTGAGAAAATGATGAATTCATCACCACCTAAGCGCCCAATGCCATCAGTTTCTCTAAGGCAATTTGCTACTCTTTTTGCAACTAATGTTAAAGTAGTATCGCCTATGATATGACCATAACGATCATTTATAGATTTGAACTTATCGATATCAAATATGATAAGAGCAAATTGTTCGTTGGTAAATTTAAATTCATCAACAGCCTTTGAAATTTGATTAAAGATATTTTGTCTTGTTGCTATAC
>JABXKX010000241.1 GCA_013619035.1 Peptostreptococcaceae bacterium | reverse complement strand
TCATTAATATCTAAATCAAATTCTAGCGCACCGTAGTTTTCCAACACTTTCTTTTCTTTTAAGTGAGACAAGTATTCCTTGTTTATTGTCATGCATGCATAATTGCCAATGGGTTGATCTTCAATAAATCTGATATCAGCATTAGATTTCATACAATAGCTTTTAACCAATTCATAATCTTTTTTGTTGCATAAAATCCTATTAGCCTGAATTTTATAATCACCTAATACATCTAGATGTAATGTATCATTTATTGTTAACTGCCCATCTATAATAAGATTTTTATCAACGGTACGAAAAGATAACACCTCATCAAATTCAATTTTGCCTTTTTCATAATGAGCCGGTGCTTCTACTAGTTTGATGTAATTCTGATCTACCTTTAAGTATGGTTTTAGCAGTTTGATATTCTCTCTAGTTGTAATCAATTGATTTATAACTTGAATAGAATCAAAAACATTTACAAACTCACTCATATTTAAAGGTTCTATTGCCACCAATGTTGTAACCGCAATATTCTTATCACCAAAATAAGTGATGAAGAAGTCATCATTCAGCTCAATTTTTTGTGAGACATATGTTTTATCATAATCATATTCAATCACTTTTCCATTAATCGCTAGATGCGTTTTAATAGCACCACTGATATCAGAGGGTATAATCATAATCCCATTTACCGTACCAGAATGAATCTTCTCTAAAAACAA
This sequence comes from Peptostreptococcaceae bacterium, assembly GCA_013619035.1. The sequence goes on along the minus strand of JABXKX010000241.1, from coordinate 4,354 downwards.
CTTCGGATCTACGCCTTTTTCAACAATACCTTTACCATTAATCGTCAAGATAACTTTACCTTCAATGCTCTTAAAGTATTCATTACTAAATTCTGTTGTACCATTAATTGTTGATAAACCAAGCTTTTCGTTAGTTTTAATCACATTGCCTATATTATTCTTTTCTACATCAAATAAAACCAATTCACTTTTATCGTTTGTAATATATGTTCCAACATTTGTAATTAAACCTAGTTTTCCACTTAATTCAGAGGTTACATTTCTTACATCCAGTGTTCCAATATTGTGTATTTTCTTTTTCATTTAATCCTCCCGATATGCTTGTCTTAGTTTTGATACAGCAGTTGATAATCGATTTCTGACAGTCGATGGATTCATATTGATCCTATCGGCTATCTCCTTACTGTTATAACCCGAATAATACTTTAGAGAAATGACTTTACGTTCTTCTTCATTTAAAGCCGTTACAAGCATTTTTAAAATCCGTTCATCTTGAAAATCCTCTACAGTTAATTGACTCATCACCAATTGTTTCTTTTTTTGATCTCTTCTAATCGTATCAATATGTTTGTTTTTAATGGTTTTAAACAACCAAGCTTTAACTTGTGTCGGATGCATCTCATCAAACAAATGTTGTCGTTCAATAACCTTTAAAAGGGTATCTTGAACCAGATCACTCCCTTTATGGAAATCACCACATAAATGTATTGAGAAATTTAATGCATCTTGATGGAATTCTTGTATGATTTGGTCTATGGTCATGATCATTTCCTTTTCTAAGCGCTTTCATATAGAGAACGAATGAAACTACAATATTGTCCTGACAAATTTATTTTATCACAAAAAAAAGAATAGCCCCCAATAATTGGGGACTACTCAACCTCATCTATATGATGAGGACAGTCGATTAATCATTTAACTTATGAGTTAAAATACCTGATCTTAATTTAGGTTCGAACCAAGTAGACTTAGGAGGCATTACTTCACCTGCATCAGCAATAGATAATAAATCATCCATTGTTGTTGGGAACATAGAAAATGCAACTTTCATATCTGCATTCACTCTAGTCTCAAGAGCTTCTAAACCTCTGATACCACCAATGAAATCAATTCTATTGTTCGTTCTTGGGTTATCAATACCTAAAATTGGATCTAATAAGTTAAGTTGTAAGATAGAAACGTCTAATCTATCTACAGGATCATTTTCATCACAAATGCCATCATGAGCTTTTAACTCATACCATTTGTTTTCAATGAACATACCAAAATGCTTCTTACTCATTGGCTTGTAAATCCCATCTACTTCAGTGATTGTAAATTTCTCACCAACTAATTTGAAGAATTCTTCAGTTGTGTGTCCATTTAAATCTTGAACAGTTCTGTTATAATCCATAATGAATAAATCTTCATCAGGGAAAATTACTGACATAAAGTAGTTAAACTCTTCATCTCCAGTATACTCTGGGAATGCAGCTCTTCTTTTATTACCAACGTTAACAGAAGAAGCTGATCTATGATGACCATCTGCAATGTATAAGTACTCAATACCAGCAAATAAATCAGTTAATCTAGTCACAACATCATCAGCATCAATTACCCAAACGATATGAGTGATATCATCATCAGATACAAAGTTATAAACTGGCATATGGAACTTGATCCAGTCATTAACGATTGCATTGATTGTATCATTCTTTCTATATGATAAGAAAATAGGTGCTGTATTAGCATCACAGTGATCAAAGTTATTGATTCTGTCTTGCTCTTTTTGTGGTCTTGTAAACTCATGCTTCTTGATAACATTGTTCATGTAATCATCAATTGAAGTACAACCAACAATACCTGTTTGTACTCTACCATTCATCAATTGACGGTAGATATATAACTTTGGCTTTTCATCCTGAATAAGTGTTCCTTCTTCTTGGAATCTATCAAGATTTTTTCTAGCCATTTGGTAAACTGACTCATCATATGGACTTACTTCAGCAGGTACATCCATTTCTGATCTTACGATATGTAAGAATGATTTTTCGTTACCTTCAGCCATTTTCTTTGCTTCTTCACGATTCATAACATCATATGGTAATGATGCTACTAATTCTACTAAGTCCTCTTTAGGTCTTAATCCTTTAAATCCTCTAACTACTGCCATTTATTTTTCCCCCAATTATCTAAAACTACTTTAATTCCTTAATAATTAAACTGTAAGTTTCTATACCAATTCTAGTTTGCGCTTCAGCAGTTGATGCACCAATATGAGGTGTTACTGAAACATTAGGATGATTGATTAGTGCTTCGTTCTTAGTTGGCTCATCAATAAATACATCGATTCCAGCACCAGCAACTTTACCTGAATTTAAAGCTTCAAGTAAACCATCTTCACAAACCACACCACCACGAGCACAGTTAATGATGTAAACGCCATCTTTCATCTTATCAAACTTATCTTTGTATAAAGCTGGACCATATTCTTTGATAAATGGAATGTGTAATGAAATGTAATCAGCTGTTTTGATTAACACATCTTCTTCTACAAATTTACACCCTTCCATCGGCTCACCTGGACCTCTAAGGTCAGTGTAAATTACATCCATGCCTAAAGCCATTGCTCTTTTTGCTGTTTCTCTAGCAATTCTACCAAAACCGATTAAACCTAAAGTTTTTCCACCAATTTCAGTACCTTTGTAAGCTTTTTTATTCCATTCACCGTTTCTCATAGTAACATTTGAAATACCAATGAATCTAGCCAGTGCAAACATATGTCCAATAGCAAGTTCTGCAACTGAAGCTGAACTTGAATTTGGTGTATTTCTTACTTTAATGCCTTTTGATTCAGCATATTCAATATCGATATTATCCATACCAACACCTGCTCTAATAATTAATTTTAATTGAGAACCAGCGACAGCATCAATTAATTCTTCTCTTATTTTAGTTGCAGATCTTATTACGATACAATCAAATTCTCTTAATTTTGTTTTTAATTCTTCTACTGGATAAAAATTAGTATCTACTTGATGACCTAAACTCATTAAGTGATCAACAGCAGATTTATCCATACCATCATTAGCTAATATTTTTAACATATAGTCCTCCTATAGTCCTAATATATCTTCAATAACTCCTAATACTTCTTTAACTTCTTCCATTGTTGTATCAGCCATATGTGCAATTCTGAAAGTTTTTTCTTTTAAAGAACCGTAACCATTAGAAATAGTGAAACCTCTCTTAGCTAATTCTTTATTTAAATCAGCAACTGAAATTCCTTTTGTGTTTTTAATAGTTGTTAAAGTGTTAGAAGCATATTGTTCTTCAGCTAACATGTCAAAATGCTTCTTAGCCCATGCTCTAACTACTTGAGCTTGCTCTAAGTGCTTGTTAAATCTATTTTCTATGCCTTCTTCCATGATTCTATCTAATTGATAGTCAAGAGCAAACATATGAGAAAGTGATGGTGTAGAAGGATATTGGTAATCTTTCTTTTGAATAGTATCGTATAAAGTTACTAAGTCAAAGTAAAGACCTCTATTTTCCACAGTTTTAGCTTTTTCATACGCCTTTTGAGACAATGAACAAAGCGCTAAACCAGCAGGTAAACCTAAACATTTTTGAGTAGAAGCAATACAAATATCTACGCCCCACTTATCTACTTCAATTTTAGCACCACCTAAAGATGATACTGTATCTAAACAGAAGATTACTTCTGGATATTTTTTAATAACTTCAGAAATTTCAGCTAGAGGATTCATAATACCAGTTGAAGTTTCATTATGTGTAATTGTAACAACATCATACTCGCCTGTAGCTAAAGCTTTATCTACCATCTCAGGTGTTGTTGGTTGACCCCACTCTGAATCAAAACGATCAGCAGGAATACCATTTGAAGTTGCCATCTTATGCCATCTTTCGCCAAAAGCACCAACAGCAAATACAGCTACTTTTTTCTTAGTACAAGATTTAACAGCAGCTTCCATTAAACCACTTCCTGAAGAAGTTGATAAAATGATTTCTTCCTTTGTGTACATTAAAGTTCTTAACTTGTCAGAAATACTTCTTTGTAATACAGATGCTTCTTTTGTTCTATGACCAATCATAGGTGTTGCCATTTTTTCTAATACATCTGGTCTAACATTAACTGGTCCTGGAATAAATAAACTCTTATGCATGCTAACCTCCACTTTTTATAATTTATAATCCTGTAAGGTCTCCCTTACCTCGTTTATCACCGAATTGACTATATGATATCATAATTTTTTAAAATTAAATAGCATTTAATAATAATTAATTTAATTTAATACAATTTAATTTATCAACATCATAAAATGCGAGAAATTAATATCTCACTTCGCAAAAC
>JABXKX010000032.1 GCA_013619035.1 Peptostreptococcaceae bacterium | reverse complement strand
GTAATAAAATTTTACCTTGTGTTAATACAATTTTATTAAATTTCTGAGTTTTAATATCTTTGAATATCTCTTTACCATCTTTATTAACACCTGTTAAAAAGTAATCAGTCATATTAATATCATCTTTTTTTATGAGTTCAAAAATAGAACCGTTGTTATCAATCTCGAAATAGAGTAGTTCCCCTTCACGAGGTCGATCCCAAGTATAATCACTTGAATCCCCTACTCGATAAGCATGTTTACCATTGGTATCAACAATCATAATATGATCATCGTACACCTTTGCACCATAAACAATATCACTATAATTATTATGTCCACCTATCATGAGGTTACTCTCCATACTAAATGTAATAATTTTTGAATTGAATTGATACATATCAGAAGATAAGATCGTTGCTATAACCTGAGCTTTGTCCTTTGAGACATCAAGCCCTAATAGTTCACCTGTTGGTAGTTGCACATTGGAGATCAAAACGCCTTCATGGTTATAAACACTGAGTTCATTATCCATAGTAATCACAACAAAGAGATTATTATTGGCAGAAATAATATCTTCAATAGGCCCAAGATTTTTTATTTCTCCTGTTGTATTACCAAGATAGTCTAGAACAAAGATATTTCCTTGTTGAATATCAGAAACAACAAAATAAGAAGGCATTCCAATAATTCTAGTAGAATCACTGTTAATTTTTCTTGCGATAATAAAATCGCCATTGGCGTCATAAAGTTTAATTTCGCTATTGGTACTCACAATAACCGTTTCATTATAAGTAAAAACCAACGCTCTATTTTCTAAGTCTTGATCCAGATCAATATTTATTTTGTTAATTGACTCCCAATTTAGATCAGCAATACCTATTGCTATCATGCTTTGTTTCCATAAGAAACCAAAGTTAAATACAATAAGAGTGATAACTACAAATAACAATAAGGAACCCAATCTCTTAATTAATGGCTTTTTCTTTCGTGCCATATACCTTTAATCCTTCTTTCTAGGTGGTCTTGGTCCAAAGTATTGATAATAATAACATCTCAATTTACCGTTATATAATTTTCTGTTTTTTGTTGCTTTCTTATCTAGGAATTTCTCAAAGTCCTCAAAAGCAGTAAAAACATATTTTGACCAAGTGTCTAATATCTCAAATCTCTTACCCATAATTTTTGTTAAGGCTTCAACTTCCTCTAGCTCATTTAATCTCTCGCCATATGGAGGATTCGTAATTACATAACCATACATCTTATTAGAACTCAAATCTTTCACATCTCTCACTTGGAAATGAATATCTTCTTCAACTCCAGCAATCTCTGCGTTGTGTCGAGCAATTTTAATTGCCATAGGATCTATATCATACGCTTCAATATGAAGTGGTGTATCATTGTCAATTTTATCATATGCTTCTTTTTTTACGGCTTTATAAATATCATCAGGAATCAATGGCCAAGATTCAAAAGCAAATGATCTTGATAAACCGGGTGCAATATTTCTACCAATTAATGCAGCTTCTATTGCAATCGTCCCTGTACCACATAACGGATCAATCAAAGGTATTTTGCTTTGCCATCTACTGATCATAATAAGTGCTGCTGCTAATGTTTCTTTTAAGGGTGCATTATGTCCCTTCTCACGATAACCTCTCTTATGAAGTCCAACCCCACTGGTATCGATACTCACAGTTACAGTATCATTTAAAATACCAACTAATAGTGAATATTTAGGTCCTGTCTCTGGCAACCATTCTTTATTGTATAAAGTACCCAGTTTTTTACTAATGGCTTTTTTTGATATTCTCTGAATATCAGATAACGAGAATAATTTCGATTTCACTGATTTAGCATTTACAGGGAACTCTGCATCTACTGGTAAATATAACTCCCAAGGTATTTCATTAACGCTATTAAATAATGACTCAAAAGAGGTTGCTTTAAACTCAGCAACTCTAATGAACACACGGTCAGCTGATCTTAACCACATATTTGCCTTACATATATCTTTTTCATTTCCTGTAAATAATGCTCTACCATTTTCTACAACAACATTTTCAAATCCTAGCTCTTTCAGTTCTTTGCCTACAACGGCTTCCAATCCAAATGTTGCTGTTGCTATTAAATTAAATTTCATTGGTCTTCCTTTCATGTCATAATACTATATTATATACACATTTATATTATATAACAAATCATGACTTTATACATTGAAAAAGATGATGGTTTACATCATCTTTTTACATATGTCGATTGATTAATTCTCTTAATGTTTTTAAATTAACTGGTTTGGCTATATAATCATCAAATCCGTAACTTTTTAGGTATTCTTTTTCTGAATTTATAACTTTTGCAGTACAAGCAATAATCGGTACTCTTGTGATACTATTTCTCTCTATTTGATCAAAAGCATCAAATCCATTCATGATTGGCATCATAATATCCATAATAACCAAATCTGGTTCTTCACTAAAGTATTTTTCTACTGCCAGTTTACCATTTTTAGCAAAGATTACATCATAATCATTCTTTAACATTTGTTCTAAAGTAATTCGGCCAATTGGTTCATCTTCTGCTATCAAGATTTTCTTTTTACCCGTTGATTCATTTAATATTCGTTTTTCTTTCTTATTTCTAAGCTCTTGAGTAATCCTATCAAACATTGGTAATCTAGAGGCTGCAAATGGTTTTTTTAGTTTAATAATCATTTCAATATCAACACCATAACCACTTACTGGTGTTATCATAAATTGTCCCTCTAAATTAATAACAAGATTTTTCATCACACTTAAAGCCAAGTTATTTTTGATATATGTATCCAAATCCTTCTCTACAATATCATGAATTGAGATAGAACCAATATTTTTGATCTTTATATTGATTTTCACATGTTCATTGGTCTCATCCACTAAAGTTGTCATTAAGTTGATGTAGCGATTGTTGGTATGAGTCATACTATAATCAATTAGATTTGACAAAATGAGCTCCTTTTTTGTCTTATCAAAAACCAACTTGTTTGGGATACTAGAATCAAACTTATAATCAAAATTATTACCATTAAAATCTGACTTGCTTCTATAATAATCAAATTTATCAATAATCAAATCTTTTAAACTAACTTTTTTCTTAGAATTCTTAATGACACCTTTATTCATGTTTCTCATGGTACTGATATTGTTAAGGATATTTTGCATTTTTACCAAAGATGTTCTCATACCTGCATGACTAATCTTTTGATCTTGTGATAACTTACCGGAAGCAATTCTAACGTGCATTTTAAAAACATTTTCAGAATGCTCCCTTAGTTCATTTGATACAATATCTAATAGATCTTCTGCTGAGAAAAATTCATCTTTGCTTTTTTTGGCTTTCACATCCACTTTTGTTTTTTGATGATTAATTAATACAGTTACATCTCGCCTGACTTCAAATACACCATCTAAATTTCCATCTTCATCATATGTAGGAATGGCGGTTACTTCATAAACTTTGTCTGATTCATCAACTACTTCAATTAAAGAAATCTCTGTTTGTTTAGAAGCAATGGCCCTAACTACTGGACAAAATGTACACTGCTCCATATCTGGATTAAAATTATTATAACACCTATGATTTAATAATTCTTCAGCAGAATCCTTTGCATAATGATTCGCCCATATAACATTCAATTCTAAATTCAATTTGACAACATATATTGGTAGATAATCTAGTGCAAAATAATATTGTTTTAATGACGTTGAATCATTCAATAATATCTGTTGGTTATCCATACTTACCTCCATGTTTGTATCAGACACATGTTCATTGTACCATATAAATTTAGTCATATACAACGAAAGAAGGCTATAGGCCTTCTTGACTTTTGTGACTTATAAATACTTTTGAATTGGAGACTTTCTGAAAATATTTCATAGCATCTTCTTCTGAAACCATTACTGAAACATATTCTGGTATGGATTCATTACCTAATGTTTCATCGAACACTCTAGAGATGACAGCATTTTCTATTACTGTTTTTTCATCATTATGAACCATAACGATATCTACAATATCATTAATTTGAAAAATCCAACCATTACTTTCAATAATAGAACATTTTATTGTAATCAGTCGTTGCGTCTCATTTAGTTTCAGTGGTGAAACACTACTGATTTGATGTTCATATAAAAATTCGCCCTCTCCTACAGAGGTCAACATATAACCTTCAATATGTTCTCTAACAATATACTCCGAAAGCAAATGTTTGGGTATCATCACTTCTCTTAACATATTATTTTGTATTTGCATACCAACTTCAATAGGTATAGCTGTCACATATACAGCAACGTCTTCCATCTCATTATTATCTTCAACAACATTTTCTACCATCAGCAACATCAAAAAAATAATACTAAGGATGACGATTTTAATTACAACTTTTTTCATCTTAGTTTTCTCCATCTATAGGTAATAAGACTGAGTACATCATATTATATGATTTGTTTAAGTTATAGAATGATCTATAAAGTGTTGGATTCATTGTGATTTCGATTTCAAGTGACATCATTTTATACTGAGATTGAATCATCGTCACGTCTACAATCTCAATTTCTTCTACTTGCGGATGTTCTATCAGAAGTTGTTTATTCATTTTTTCTACAATCTCAGATTTCGTCTTTAGCTTCAATTGACTAAACGATGACATTTCAATGTTTTGGTAAATTTGAAAAGTTGTCATATCAATTTGATCAGTAATCTCCTGTACCGCTAACTTAACTAAACCTCTTTCAAAAATCAAAGCCGTTATAGGCAACACTACAAAAATGAGAATCGCTGCAAAAATGAGAATAATCATCAGACTACTCTCTCCTGATCTAGTTCTCAATTTTTCTAATATAATAAATTCTTTCATACATTAACACCATGTTTTCTTGTTTTCTATTGAATATATCAATCAGGCGATTATGATTGTATACACTAGAAATGGATACAATTACTTTATCACCATAACGACTACCCTCTTTTGTTATTTCAATATTTAAATCTTTTAAACCCAGTTTTTCTATTGCTTCAGTAAAATCATCTCTTTCATCATTGGT
>JABXKX010000150.1 GCA_013619035.1 Peptostreptococcaceae bacterium | reverse complement strand
TTTGTCAAGTAAAATTTAAGTTATTTTTTCAAATGTTTTTAAGTTTTACTATTGTTAACTCGTTGCGAATTTCTCACCAGATTTGCTTTTCTTTTGCTGCGTTGTTTCCTAACAGCTTTTATATCTTATCAATTTAAAAGCATTTTGTCAACAGCTTTTTTTATTATCTGTGCAAATAATTTATTACCCAGATATTTAAGTTTTAAACTGTTTTTTTTCCTCAACAGCTTCTATATAATATCAAAACCCTAATCGTATGTCAATACAGAAAACAATAGTCGTAATATTTATAATTTTGATACGTTTCAAAATAATAGAACAGGGTTTCCCCTGTCCTAATTTACAACTGACACATATCGAATATATTGAATTCCAACTTAGGTAACATCAGTGCATTAACAACTGTATTTACCGTTTCTAATGAGGTGTAACACGGTATACGTCTCTCAATTGACTCACGTCGAATCCTAAAGCCATCTGATTTAGCATCAAAACCTTTGTTAGGCATATTGATTACCATATCCAATGCCCCAGATCTAATGAGGTCCATAATATCATTAGACTCTGAAATCTTTGAGACTAGTTTTGCCTCAATACCTAAAGTTAATAAATGATTATAGGTTCCCTGAGTAGCATATAACTCATAACCTAAGTTAAATAAATTCTTAGTTAGGTGTTCTATTTTATGTTTATTCATATCATTAATAGAAATAAGTACTTTCTTTTTATCTAGATGATACCCTTGAGCAATCAGTGATTTTAACATAGCTTGCTCTAAAGTATGATCAATACTCATCAATTCACCTGTTGATTTCATTTCTGGACTTAGTGCCATTTCAGCACCTTGTATCTTTTCCATTGAAAACACAGGTACTTTCACAGCAACAATATCCTTTGCTTCTATTAAAGGTTCCGTGTAACCCAATTCTCTCAGAGAACGCCCCAACATCACTTTTGTTGCAATTTCGATCATTGGTACATTGGTTACTTTACTTAAGAATGGAACCGTACGTGACGCTCTAGGATTTACTTCTATTATATAGAAGTCGTTTTTAGCGAATATAAACTGAATATTAATCATCCCCACTGCATTCATACTTTTGCAGACTTTTAATGTAATCGCTGCTAATTCATCAAGTTGATTTGATTCAAATGATTGAGGCGGATATATAGATGTACTGTCTCCAGAGTGCACGCCTGATAATTCTAAATGTTCCATAATGCCTGGTATCAAAATATCTTTACCATCGGTGATGCAATCTACCTCTATTTCGATTCCTTCTAAATACTCATCTAATAAAACACCTTGAGTCACATCTAGATATTCTAAATGTTTTTCTAATTCAATGATGGAATGAACCACTCTCATACCTTCACCACCAATAACATAACTTGGTCTAACTAACAGTGGAAACTCAATTTTATCTGAAAGTATCAAAGCTTCTTCTTTAGAATATGCCACTTCACCGATTGGATGTTTAATATCATTGTTTCTAAGTAGTTCAATAAATGAGAATCTATCTTCAGCTAAATCTATACCTGCAAAATCAGTCCCTAATATTTTGACGCCTGACTCATGAAGCTGTTTCGCTAATTTGATTGCCGTTTGACCACCAAATTGTAAGATAACACCTTCAGGATTTTCTAGTTCTATAACGTTCATAACCTCTTCATATGAAATGGGTTCAAAGTACAATCTATCTGAAATATCAAAATCAGTACTCACAGTCTCCGGATTATTATTAATCAAAAGCGCTTCATAACCAGCTTCTTTGGCCGCTAACACCCCATGTACAGAACAGTAATCAAACTCAACCCCTTGTCCTATAGAAATCGGACCTGAACCAACAATAAGAATTTTCTTTTGATGACTCACTTTTGTTTCACATTTATTATCATATGTTGAATAATAATAAGGCGAGTAGGCTTCAAATTCACCAGCACAGGTATCTACCATTTTATAAACAGGCGTTATACCTAACGATACCCTTCTTCTCTTAACATCTGATTCTTGACTGTCTAAAAGAAGCTTACTTATATGCGCATCAGAAAAACCAATTTGTTTTAGCTCTTTGAGTTTACTATCTTCTAAGTAGTCTAATTTAGATTGACAAAGATCTTTTTCTAAATCTACAATACGTTTCAGTTTTCTTAAGAAGAACAAATCAACTTTAGTCATTTTATTTAATAGAAGAAGCCCAACTTCTCTTCTTATTAATTCAGCAAGGTAAAATAGTCTTTCGTCGGTTACTTTCATAACGTTCTCAAACAGATCATCCATTAACATATTATGAATTTTTTCATTTAACAATCCATCTTGAGAAATCTCTAGACTTCTAATACCTTTTAACAAAGCCGCTTCAAAATTATTTGCAATAGACATGACTTCGCCCGTTGCTTTCATTTGTGTTCCCAATTCACGCTTTGCCTCTTTAAATTTATTAAACGGCCATTTAGGGATTTTCAAAGCACAGTAATCTAACACCGGTTCAAAACAAGCTTTTGTTTTCTTCGTCACATCATTAGTAATCTCATCCAAAGCATATCCAAGTGCAATCTTAGTCGCAACTTTTGCAATTGGATACCCAGTTGCCTTAGAAGCAAGTGCACTTGATCTACTCACTCTTGGATTTACTTCAATAACATTATAATCTAAACTGTTTGGATCTAAAGCCAATTGAACATTACAACCGCCAATAATATCTAATGCGCTTACAATATCTATACTCGCTCTTCTAAGCATTTGATATTCCTGATCTGAAAGTGTCTGTGAGGGAGCCACTACAATACTATCTCCAGTGTGTACGCCAACAGGATCAAAGTTTTCCATATTACAGACTACAATAGTATTGCCTTTATGATCTCTAATCATCTCATATTCAATTTCTTTCCAACCTTTAATACTTTTCTCAATAAGCACTTGAGAGGCAATACTCGCTTGCAAACCTTTGTCTACAAATTCTATTAATTCTTCTTCTGAATAACAGAATCCGCCACCTGTGCCGCCAAGTGTAAATGCTGGTCTTACAACAACAGGATATCCAATTATCTCAATACATTTTATAGCATCTTCAATATTTTCTACCACAAAACTTTCTACACAAGGTTGATTTATAGATAACATCAGATTTTTAAATTTCTCTCTATCCTCAGCATTTTCTATACTATCAATATTTGTACCAATGACTTGAACATTGTATTTATCTAGTATGCCGTCATTATAAAGAGACATACTTAGATTAAGAGCGGTTTGTCCACCCATACCTGCAATCAATGCTTCAGGTCTTTCTTTTTTTATGATGCGTTCTAAGAACTCTACTGTTAAAGGCTCACTATACACACAATCAGCCATTTTTTGATCGGTCATGATAGTTGCTGGATTATTATTCACCAGTACAACTTCAATACCTTCATCTTTTAAAACTTTACAAGCTTGTGTGCCTGAATAATCAAATTCTGCTGCCTGTCCAATAACAATTGGTCCTGATCCTATTACCATTACTTTTTTTAACATGCCATCGCCTCCTTTACCATTTGCTCAAATTCTTCGAATAGATAATTTGAATCATCTGGTCCAGGTGATGCTTCTGGATGATATTGAACACTGAAAATAGGTTTTGATTTATGTTTTACACCCTCTACAGAGTCGTCATTTACATTGATATGAGTCACTTCTAAAATCTCTTTATTAATTGAATCACTTGTTAACATATAACCATGGTTTTGTGATGTAATAAAAACTCTGTCTTTCTTTATATCTTTAACCGGATGGTTCGGACCTCTATGACCATATTTAAGTTTGATCGTATCACAATCAAAGGCTTTACCAATCAACTGATGACCTAAACAGATTCCAAAAGTAGGTTTTACCAGAAGGGCTTTAACGTCTTCTACAACCATTTCTAACTCATCTGGATCACCAGGTCCATTGGATAAAAAAATCCCATCTGGTGCACCTGATAGTATTTCTTCAGATGGTGTATGTGCTGGATAAACGGTTAATCTAAAATCTTGATTCAATAATTGATTCAAAATACTCGACTTAATGCCATAATCCAAAACTGCAATATGATATTTACCATCTCCCAATTCATATTTTGATGGTGTACTGACCTGATAACTGGGTTGATAGTTTTCATGCGATGACCAAGAAGCAGGCATATCATCAATCACTATTTGAGCTAAAAGATTCCCTTTATCTCTTATCATCTTTGTTAATTCTCTGGTATCAATACCTTCAATTGCTACTAAGTTATGTTTTTTCAAGTAATCATCTAACGATTCTTCCGACGCCCAATGTGTATTATTTGTATCACTTTCGCGAATCACCAACCCACGGACTTGTGTCTTCTTGGACTGGTTTACTGCATCTTTAATACCATAATTACCTATCATAGGATAGGTTAGTACTACAATTTGGCCAAAATAAGAGGGATCTGTCACAATTTCTTGATATCCAGTCATCCCTGTATTAAATACGATTTCGCCTATTGCATTCTGGGTAGCACCAATAATAGTACCATGAAACTTAGTCCCGTCACTTAATAATAAATAGCCTTTCATATTTCCTCCTCAATTATGTTTCTCTGAACATATTAATTGTCTAAAGCTAGTATTCAATTGTAAATGTGTATATTAATACTTCGAAATGTATAAAACTCTCTTAAATAATCAGAAAACTTATACAATTGTATCTTTTGATGCATAAATACACATTTGTATATATTATACCGATTCTAAAATTATAGTCAAGGCTAATCAGGCAATTAAATCACTTTTTTCAAAAGCAATGGCGGATACAATTGCTGAAATAACAATAATTAAAATCATTACAACCATCGACCACGGCTCTGTTTGATACTTTATTGCCATAACATCCATATTGATATAGCTCAGCGGAGAAAAATATTTTAAGACTTTTGCTTTCTCAGTAATATTGCCTATCATATTGATAATATAAATTAACATCGCAATACCCGTTACCACTCCTGTAGTCGCTCTGCCTTTTGGAATCATAATAGTAATCATCATAATAAAAAATGCAATACTTAACATCTGTCTCTTATA
>JABXKX010000589.1 GCA_013619035.1 Peptostreptococcaceae bacterium | reverse complement strand
GTGTTTATGAATACAGAGTGAAATGTGTATATATATTTGCATACTCAGTGATTTAGAAATTAAAGTCAGGCCAAACTGGAGGTATTATAAGATCATGTATAATGATGTTTCACTAGAAACACTTATCAATTTGTCATTCCTATTGTTATATGTTCTGTTTTATAGAGGCTTTATTTAATAGAGTTAAATACGTAAATATGTTGATTTTGGCGTATCGATTAAAGTTTTTAGTTTGAATAATAGGGTATTATAATCTATGAGAAGTAAGTCAAGTAGTGAAATCAATCATGGAGGTGCAACTATGAAACTTAGTAAAATGTTAATAGTGATTGCGGTTTTAATTGCAATTGTAGTCATAATATATGTCGTTATGCAAGATGATGGAGTAGATATAAAAGAAGATGAAAACAGTGAAGCTGTTATTACAACTGAAGATAAAGAGTACATGGAGATAAAAATGGCTGATGAAATTTCAGATTTATTTGTTCAGTCAATGACCGTTAACAGTAAAGGTGAAGTAATAGTCTATCATGAAGATGAGTTAAAAGGTGAGAAGGGTTATCTTTTACTAGATAGTGACGGTCAGTTAATCAAAACGATTGATATTGATTTTGAAGGCAGTGGAGTAATTTTTACTTTAGATAAAAATGATAATATGTATATCTTTACACTTGATATTAAACCAATTGAATCATCAATGATTGTAGATGCAAGTTACCAACTTCTAAAGGTGGATTTGGATACTGGAAAAATGGAAAAGCAAGATTTTGCCATGACTATTGAAGGTACAATTGAAGACATTCAAGACAAGATGATCGTTAAAATGCTGTATGATAATGATGATTATTTATACCTTCTTAAATCAAATGGTGCCATTGAGAAATATAATGCGGACTATGCAATTGAAATGATTTACGATAAGCAAAGTGCTTCGGATTTTCTAATAGATAAAGATGGAGATATTTTTTATCTTTCTATGATAGAAGATGTTGATATTCCAACCACAGCCATTACAAAAATAAACCCAGAAACTGGAGAAACAATAGTCGAATTAAAATTTGAAGATAAACTTGGGCTGTCCTCTTTGGTCTATGATTCTTTTACAGATATGATATATCAGCTAAGTGAAGGATCGATATACAGTTACGATTCAGAACTGGAAAATGAGACAATAACTCTGGATATGAACCAGTTAAGCGAGTTTCAATTTTCGTTTGGCTTTGTTGTAACGGAAAATAGTAATATATATGCAATGCATTACAAAACAGACAAAATGAGAATCGTTTTTTATGGAGATGCTGATGAAGCCACCATAAAAGCTAGAGAAAATGAAGTTGATTCTGTAGTGTTAACGATGCAAGTACTTCTTGATTTTAATGGTGTTTATAGAAAAACAGCCACAGCATTTGAAAAAGAAAATCCTGGAATAAAAATTGAAATAGTAGAGTTTGGAAAGATTGATAGCAAAGAATATATTGAAAAGTTAAATCTCAAAATGATGACGGGTGATGGTGCGGATATCTTCATGTCTGATTTCCCAGAAGTTACTTTTTCTCAGAAAGGTTATCTACTTACTTTAGATGAGATGATTAATAATGATCCAGAATTTGATATGACTGACTATAACGCAAACATCATTGAAAATTCAAGGCTTGATGGAGAACTGTATGTTTTTCCTGTTAGATATTATTACTATGCAAATGTGATAAACCAGAAACTGCTGCAAGAACTTGGTGCAACTGTAGATAGAAGTTGGAACCTTGATGATTTTGAAACTGTCCTTGATATAGTTGAAAATAGCGGATCAGAAGCAAAAGTTTTCGATCTGAATTTCCAAGGTGACATTATGGCTACTTTTCTTATTAATTTAGATAAGTACATTGATTATGAAAATAAGGAAGCTCATTTTAATACGGAAGAATTCAGGAGAAGTCTTGAAGTTACTAAAAGAATAAAAGATGGGGATTTTATTGATGAAGAGGTTAATATTTATACGACTTTTCAAGGTCAAGGAGAAGGCAGAAACAATATCATTGTATTTCCATTTTATTTAGCGAATTATGCTTTAAATGCACCATTTGAGTTGTTTGAAGATTCATTTGAAATATGGAAGTCTCCAGGAGACGATGGTATAAGAATGGGTGCTATAAAGGTTGGCATTAACTCTAGTACGAAATATCCTGTTGAGAGTTGGGAATTTATTAAGTTTCTTATCTCACCTAAAGGACAGGAAATTAGTGAATTAAATGGCTTTAGTATAAACAATGACTATAGAACGACCATGGTGGATGTTTATAATACACGAATTGAAGCAATTCTTCCTACATTCCCTGATGCCAGATATATTCTAGATGAGGAAGTTGCAGTTTTAGAAGGATTAGATAAGTTGATCGGTAATAAGATGTTAATGGAAAGTATTTTATATGACTCCATTAAAGAAGAGATCTTTAGTTATCTTGATGGAGAGAAGAGTCTTGAAGATGTAATTGATACAATTCAAAATAAAGTAACTTTATATCTTAATGAGTAAATCTGTGAAATGAAGAAGTTAAAATCTTTTTAATAATCGAGGTGAGCAATGAGTCTTAATGTAAAGTCGAAAGAAAAAAAAGAAGCGTTTTTTCTGATTCTTCCAAGTTTACTGGGAATGGGAGTATTCTTTGTGTTGCCTTTTGTATGGATGCTGAAACTTTCTTTTAGTCAACTGACGTCTACAGGAGAAAAATTTGGAGTAGGAAATTATGTTCAGCTATTCTCCAACAGTTCATTTAGACTAGCAGCAGCCAACACCACTAAATTTACAATAATAAGTGTCATACTTATTATGAGCATATCCCTGTTTATAGCACTTATGCTTAATAAGAACTTACCAATGAAAAGACAACTAAGAACGGCATTTATAGTACCGCTTGTTGTACCGGTTGCCTCAATCATTATCTTTTTTGAAATGATATTTGATGGCAGTGGACTGATTAACGCCATAGCCAACAGAATTGGATTTGAAGGAGCAAATTGGCTGAGTTCTGATAAGACAATGATTGTAGTAGTTGTTATATATGTGTGGAAAAATGTAGGATACAATATAATTCTGTTTTGGGCAGGACTTCAGAATATTCCAATTGAATACTATGAAGCAGCCAGTATTGATGGCGCCAATTCATTTCAACAATTCAGTTTTATAACACTTATTTATTTAATGCCCACTACATTTTTTGTATTTGTGATTTCAATAATGAATTCATTTAAAGTGTTTAGAGAAGTATATATACTTGCAGGAGCATATCCACATCAAAGTGTCTATATGCTCCAACACTTTATGAACAATCAATTTAGTAAACTGGATTATTATAAACTTGTCTCAGCTGCAATTCTTATGATGATTGTAGTGACCTTAATAGTTTTTATTATGTTTAAAGTCCAAAAGAAAATCAGCAAAGCTATTGGAGAATGATAAAAATGAACAATAAAAAAAAGAAATATTTATTAGCGGTTATCCTTATGATGATAGCGTTTGTGTTCATTTCACCATTGATTCTAACCATGACCGGCTCATTCATGGAAAGTGATGAAATTACTGAAAAATATTATGAGTTTTCTGAAACAGATAATTCAGTACCAGAGATGATAGGGTACTTCTTTTTAAGATTCGTTCCCAATAAAATTACTCTGTCAAATTATAATGAGGTTCTGATAGAAACACAGCAATTTCTTAAAATGTTTTGGAATTCTGTATTTCTTGTAGTGCCAATTGTATTGGGTCAAGTGTTGATATCCTCGATGGCTGCTTTTGTTTTTGCCAAAGTACAGTTTAGAGGCAGAGAAGTTATTTTCTTTTTATACATAATCATTATGATGATGCCTTTTCAAGTCACATTGGTTCCAAATTATTTTACTTTGAACTGGCTAAATCTTCTGGACACAAGAGCTGCTATTATACTACCGGGTATATTCAGCGCCTTTGGTGTATTTTTACTCAGGCAATTTATGCTATCGATACCAAACGATTATATCGAATCAGCGAAAATTGATGGGGCTAACCTTTTTACCATATTCTTTAAAATCGTTTTTCCAATAACAAAGGGTGGGATTGCTTCTCTTGCAATTCTCGGCTTTATCGATAATTGGAACATGGTAGAGCAACCTCTCATATTTTTAGATGATATAAGCAAACATCCATTATCAATTTATCTTTCTAGTGTTAGAGAGACAGAGATAGGCGTTTTATTTACAGCAGGATTTCTATACCTATTGCCACTGATAATTATGTTTTTATATGGTGAGAATTATTTAGTAGAAGGTGTTTCTAATACAACGACAAAGGGATGATAATTATGAAAAACAATGATTATACGAAAATTGGAAAAAATAGAGCTAAAACTATTTTTAAAGTATTTATAATATTTATACTTGTTTTCTCTTTTTTTTCTAAGTCATTTCTTGCGTGGACTTTACCTAGAGTTACTGTAGAGAAAGTAGATTCAGGAAGTCTTTTGAAAGTTATGAGAAGTGAAGGTCAAGTTTTGCATAAGAGGAAATTTGAATTGTATTATGATATCTCGGTTAGAATTCTAGAGATTAAGACTGAAAAGTACGAAGAAGTTTCCAAAGGTGAAGTACTCATGGTTCTTGATACAACGCCTTTAGAGATGCAAATAAAGAATCTGAATGTAGAACTCGATAAATTAGATCTTGCACTAAATAGGGTACAAATTTCAAGAAATAATGCACTTCTTGGATTAAAGAGTGAATCCTTAGATCGATTTGTTAGAGAATTGAACCAATCAAAAGAAAATCTTGATAATCAAACGATTATTTATGAAAGTGGAGGCATTTCTAAAAATGAGCTTTCTGATTGGGAAAATAGTTATAATGTAGCAAAGGAAAATTATGAAAAAAGTTTTCAAAAAGAAATAGAACAGGCCTGAAAGACCCTGTCCGATCAGTGGCAGTTCCGGTCCGTGCCAGCCGCCAAGGAAGAGTGTTGTTGTGAGTGCGCCCAAAATAAACATGTGTATATATTCAGCAAGAAAAAATAGAGCAAATTTTAGACTGCTGTATTCCACATTATAGC
>JABXKX010000088.1 GCA_013619035.1 Peptostreptococcaceae bacterium | reverse complement strand
CCACCGGTGTTGGAAATGTTTGATAGATTAGGTAGACATTCAACGTTCTTATATAGAATGATTTTCGGTAATATTTGGTTGTTTTCACCTCTCTTGAAGTTTATGTTCCATCAACAAGGTGGTCAAATGAATGCCTTAATTAGAACAACAACAGCAGTTACAAAAATGGAAGGTTCAAATGCATTTAATGTATTACCTCCAAAAGGAACAATAGGTGTGAATTGTCGAATATTAAATACCGATACAGTTGAGTCGACATTATCTCATTTAAAATCATTGACTCAAACCGAATTTGATTATAAAAAAATCGAATTAAGAGAAGCTTCTCCTATAACACCTACTGATACAAAACAGTGGCAATTGATGGAAGAGGTTATTGGTGATATGTGGCCTGAAGCAGTATTATCACCATACTTAATGATTGCAGCAACAGATTCTAGACATTTTAATCTTATATCTGAACATGTGATGCGATTTGCACCAACTGCGATAACAAAAGAGGAATTAAATATGATTCATAGCAATAATGAACGAATAAGGACGGAAACGGTTATCGAGTGTGTTCAGTTTTATAATAAGCTGATCAAAAGATTGTAGGTGGCTTATGGAAATCGGTAAAAAAACATTTTTATCTGCGGTTATTATTCTATTTGTACTTTTAATGGCAGCTGGTATACTCACCAGAGTATTACCAATGGGGCAATATGAGTATGAATTGGTTGATGGTCTAGAAACGATGGTACCTAATAGTTTTCACTTTATTGATGAAGAACCTTTGAAAGTGAGCGCATGGTTATTAGCGCCAATTTCAGTATTATTTACTGAAGAAGGTATTGTTGTCATATCTATTATATTATTTTTAATGATTATTGGTGGTGCTATTCATGTTCTAAATGAGGTAAAAGTTCTAGAAACTTTGATACAGAAAGTTGTAAATACATTTAAACATAATAAAAAATTGTTGATAAGAATTATAACCTTTATCTTTATGTCTTTAGGGGCTTTTGTTGGTATTTTCGAAGAAGTAATTCCTTTGGTTCCAATGATTATTGTGTTAAGTACCGCACTGGGCTACGATGTGTTTATGGGATTGGGCATGAGTATGCTAGCAACTGGACTTGGATTTGCAGCAGCTGTATCTAATCCATTTACAATTGGTGTTGCACAAAAGATTAGTCATATTCCCATGTTTTCAGGTGCAGGGTATAGATTTATTATATTTATAGTCGTCTATATTATATTAAACATTTTTTTAGATCTTTATGGCAAGAAGATTGAAAAAGAATCAGATGATTCTATTGAATTTGATACATCAGCGTCTTCTCTAGCGATGACTTGGTTTTTGGTTTCGATTTTACTGTTAATGGTATTAATCGTATTGTCACCATTTATACCTGTGGTTTCATCGTATAACTTGCCTATTATTGGACTTCTATTTCTTATAGCGGGCATAGGTTGTGGTTTATTATCCAAAAGAGGATTAAAGACCTTTAAGATATTTGGAGTAGGTGCAATTAATATGTTACCGGCAGTTGTTTTAATTTTGTTAGCAACTGGTATCAAACACATTATTCAGACCGGACATATTATGGACACTATTTTATATTATGCTTCTGAGTTTATCTTAAATAGTTCATCACTTGTGGCGATTTTAATTGTCTACGGATTGGTTCTGTTTTTAAACTTTTTCATTGGCAGTGGTAGTGCAAAAGCATTTATTGTCATGCCGATTATTGCTCCGCTTATGGACATGATTGGTATCAGCAGACAGATGGCAGTTTTGGCCTTTCAATTTGGTGATGGTTTTTCAAATATACTATATCCTACAAATGCAGTTCTGTTAATATCCCTTGGTCTTGCTGGCATTAGCTATACAAAATGGTTTAAATGGATTATAAAGTTACAATTAATTCTTGTTGCTGTTTCAGTCGGTTTTTTAGCGATTGGATTAGCAATAGGTTATTAAAGTTTGTCCCGTACTTAATATGGTGGTATACTGAAGATGACAATTGATTGATTCGAAATGGAGTTTAGTATGTTACCGAAGTACTTTAAAGACAAACATAAAGCAATTCAGAAAACCTATAAAATTGAGTCGTTTTGTTTTCTCAATGATCCGAAAATATTAATGATGAAAGATTATCCTCACCATGGAGAAGTATCGTGTTATGTTCATAGTGAGCGGGTAGCACGTTACAGTTATATTGTTTCAAAATGGTTAAAACTTGATCATCAATCGGTTTTAAATGGGGCGATATTACATGATTATTATTTATATGACCGTTATAAAAATAGTCCTGGTTTACATGGTCTAAAACATTCAAAGATAGCTTTGTTTAAAGCCACTGAAGATTTTGATCTAAATGTAATAGAAAAGGATATTATAAGAACACATATGTTTCCACTTACATTAACCATACCAAAGTATAAAGAAAGTTTTGTTGTTCTATGTGTAGACAAAGTAGTTGCAACACTTGAATATTTAAAAGGATAGCCATTGGCTATCCTTTTATGATCCCGTTGATTTATAGTTTTTAACACCAACTTGCCAAAGAATAAAACAAGGGATTAAGAATAAAAGTCCTGTTAATGGCAAAAGACAGTACCATATCTTTTGAGTTTTATCTAAGATATACATTAAAGGGTAGTAATTGATCATTCCAAATGGAATTACAAAAGTAAAAAACTTCTGTACCCATTTTTTATAGATCCCTAATGGATACTGTGCCATTTCTCTACCACCGTCTGTGAATATATTAATTATTTCGATACCTTCAATAGTAAAAAAGCAAAGTGTAGCCCCTAAAATATAGATGCCTGTAAAAACAAGTACACCACAACTGATCATTAAGATCAGTGTTAGGACTTTTAGAGGATTAAAAAGAATGTTTAAATTCACTAATGAAATAATAAGAACAATAACACTTTGTAAAAACCTTCCGACTCTTGTAAATTCAAATTTTGAACCAAAGACTTGTAGCAAAGTCGATCTTGGTCTAACCATCAATCGATCAAATTGACCTGTCCGGATTAGATTACTAAAAGCATCAAACCCTCTTGCAAAACACTCGCTGATTGAAAATGCCATGTGTATCACGCTATAACATAGTGTTACTTCATATAATTCCCAACCCATAAGTGTATCAAATCTTTGAAATAGCAAAATCATAGAAATAAATATCATAAAGGGTACAAAAAATTGACCGATAGACAATAAGATAAAAGATGTTTTGTATGTCATTTGAGACATAAAGTGGACTTTCATATACTTTAGATATAAATTCATTTTACCCTCCTTGAACTACTACGCGTGAAATGGCTTTTTTCATCCATTGTTGGCCGCCGACTAAGAGGATAATAAACCATAGAAGTTGTACTCCGAAGCCAATTATACCTTCTGATGTTGAGATATTTCCCGAATAAATTCTAAAAGGTAAATCTGCCGTATACCTAAACGGTAAAATGTAACATAATGTCTGCAAACCTTTCGGCATTAAAGGTACGGGTATTGTTAATCCTGCAAAAAATTCACCTATTACTGCAATTATTAGAAAAGAGCCTGCAGGAGATAAAGTATAAAATATTGAAATATATATCAACATAGAAAGTGCTACGATTAACAATAATGCACCTATTAAAGTGATTATAAATAGTAAAAGAGTCGTCACATCTGCTGGGAGATGAAGGGTATACGGTTCTGGAACAAGTGATGCTAAAATAATGATTGGAACACATCGTAAAAGGGCACCAGCCAAACGTTGACCTAATAACCTTGAATACCAGTAATGGTATAAGTTTGTAGGTCTACAAAGCTCATAAGCGATATTCCCAGAAGTAATCATTCCGTATAATTCAGTGTCTCTATACCATAACATGATGAAAACTAAAAAACTTTGTTGTAGCCATACCATTTGGATCAATTGGTTTAACTCTATCGGTTGAGTTTTGGTGGAATAAGCATAATATGCCTCAAATATCATGATGAATAATAGACCAAAAAAGAATTGTGTGAAGATACCAGCAATAGCGGCAATTTTATACTGTATACCTTTCATAATTGATATTTTTAGAAACGTTAGATATTGCTTCATATACGGTACTCCTTATAGAGTTCAACAATGATATCATCTACCGATCTATCATCTACAGTAATATCTGCAATTTCTAAATGTTGAGCTAAGTAAGTTATCAACTCAGAAACTTTGGTAGTTTTTAAATTGACAGATAAAACCAATCGACCATCTGTTTGAGACACCACTTCAACACCTTTTATGTTTAATGAAATCCCTTCACCATAATAATCAACAGTAACTGTTTTATGAGTGATGTACTTCTCTTTAATATCTTTTAAACTACCATCTAATAAGACTTGACCTTTACCAATAAGAATAATTCTATTTGCAAGTGCCTCTATATCGCTCATATCGTGAGTTGTTAAAATGACAGTTGTATTCATTTCGTGATTCAATTTTTTGATGAAGTTTCGTACTGCAATTTTTGATACAGCATCTAATCCGATTGTGGGTTCATCTAAAAATAATATTTTTGGATTATGTAATAATGAAGCAGCTATTTCACATCTCATTCTTTGACCTAAACTCAACTGCCTAACAGGAGTGGTGAGTAGGTTATTGATATCTAATGTATCTGATAAGAGCTGTAGTGTTGTTTTAAAAGTTTTATCTTCTACTTTATAAATATCTCGAAGTAGATTAAATGAGTCAATTACTGGAATATCCCACCATAGTTGAGAACGTTGACCGAAAACAACACCAATATTTTTGACATGTTCAACACGTTGTTTCCAAGGTGTTTTATTAAGAATTTGACAAGATCCTGAATCTGGTGTGAGAATACCACTCATAATCTTTATTGTTGTAGATTTACCTGCACCGTTGGGACCTATGTAACCTACTATTTCTCCTTGATCAATAGTAAATGAGACATCTTTAAGTGCTTGTATGACTTCGTATGTAGGGTGAATCAGTGATTTGAATGATGCTAAAACACCAGCTTGACGTTTGGAGACTTTAAAGCTTTTATGAATGTTTTTTACTTCTATCATTTTCCCTCCTTTATAT